>JASHRP010000246.1 GCA_030037375.1 Bryobacteraceae bacterium
AAATTCGGCGGCGATTCGCTGCCTGAGACCAAGCGGAATTACGAAGGCTATCTCAATCAGGTGAAGAATTTTTGATGATTTATCCGATTGTGAAGTACGGCCAGCCCGTGCTCGAAAAACAAGCGGCGGCTGTCACGGAATTCGGCACGGCGGAACTTCTCAAGCTGATCGAAGACATGTTTGAATCGATGTACGCGGCGAAGGGAGTGGGACTGGCTGCGCCGCAGATCGGCATAGGCAGCCGGATCGCGGTGATCGATGTGACCAGCGGAGAAGATCCGGAACAGAAGCTGGTGCTGATCAATCCGGAGATTATCGACAAGCAAGGCTCGCAAACCAGCGAAGAGGGATGCCTGAGCATTCCAACATTTCGCGAACCGGTGACGCGTGCGCAGAAGGTCACGATCCGCGCGCAGAAGGCCGATGGCGAGACTTATGAGATGACCGGCGAGGATCTGCTGGCTCGCGCGTTTTTGCACGAGACCGATCATTTGAACGGCACGCTTTACATCAGCCATATCAGCCCCTTGAAGCGCGATTTGATCCGGCGCAAAATTCGCAAACTGCAGAAGGCGAATGAGTGGAGTTGATTTTTCTGGGCACGCCTTCCTTCGCCGTGCCGAGCCTGCAACGCAGCGTCGCCGCCGGGCATCACGTGATTGCCGTGTACACGCAGCCCGACCGGCCTAAGGGCCGGGGACAACGTGAAGCGATGCCGCCGGTGAAAGAGGCCGCGTTGCGCCTGGGTCTGCTGGTGCGCCAGCCGGAGTGGGTGCGCAAGCCGGAAATCGTCGAGGAGTTGCGCGCGATGAAACCGGAGGCCATGATCGTGGTTGGGTACGGGCAGATCATCCCGCAGGCGATTCTGGACATCCCGCCGTTGGGGATCATTAACGTGCACGCCTCGCTTCTGCCGAAGTATCGCGGCGCCGCGCCGATTCAATGGGCGATCGCGCGCGGGGAATCGCGAACAGGCGTGACGACGATGCGGATCGATGCGGGGCTGGATACGGGCGATATGCTGCTGAAATGGGAAACCGAGATCGGCGCGGAGGAGACCGCGGTTGAGTTGGGCGAGCGTTTGGCCACGGCCGGGGCGGACTTGCTGGTGCGAACGCTGGAAACGCTTCCCAGCATCAAGCCTGAGCCGCAAGATAATGCGCAGGCGACCTACGCCCCGATTTTAAAGAAAGAGGACGGACACATCGACTGGCACATGCCTCGGCAGGAAATTTTGGATCGCATTCGCGGTCTGGTTCCCTGGCCCGGTTGCTACGGATTTCTTCGCGGTGCGAGAATGCACGTGTGGAAAGCGCGCTCGAACGACAGCTCCCTTCCAGCGGGCGAGCTGCGTGCGGACCGTCGCAAATTGTTCGCCGGCTGCTCTGACGGTTCAATCGAAATTCTCGAACTGCAATTGGAGGGAAAGAAAAGAATGGACGCTGCGTCATTCTTGAACGGATTTCAACTGCACGCGGGAGAGATGCTGGCATGAGGATGCCGGGGGGGTTTCGCTATGCGGCCACGTACGCGGGCATCCGCAAGGTGGCCAAGGACGACCTGGCGCTGATTGTATCCGATTCACCCGCGTCCGCAGCCGCCGTGTTTACGAAGAACCGGGTGGCGGCGGGGCCGGTGATTGTGGCGCGACAGAATCTACGCGCGTCGCGCGGCAGGATGCAGGCAATTCTGGCGAATGCGGGAAACGCGAACTGCGCGACGCCGACGGCCGAGAAGGTCGCGATCGAAACTTCAGGAGCGACGGCGGAGTTGCTGGGAATCAAGGCGAATCAAGTGCTGCCTGCGTCGACCGGCGTGATCGGAGTTCCGCTCGACGCGCGATGCATCATTGACTGCCTGTTCCGCCTAAAGGAGACGCTCGATCCATCCGGATTCGACGCCGTGGCGTCGGCCATTCTGACGACGGATACTCGGCCGAAGACGGCTTTCGCGTCGATCAGAGGCGATAGAACAACCTTGGCCGGCATGGCCAAAGGCTCCGGGATGATTCACCCTCGCATGGCCACTACGCTTGCGTTCGTCATGACGGATGCGGTGGTGACACCGGCGGCTCTGCGTACCGCGCTGAAGCAAGCTATTGAGCGAAGCTTTAACCGCATCTCCGTGGATGGCGACACGTCCACCAACGACACGGTCGCGGTGTTCGCGAACGGGGGATCGAAGTTCACGCCCTCCGTGAAGGAATTCGGCGAAGCTCTGGCGGAGGTGCTCGCATCGCTCGCCCAGCAGATCGTGCGCGATGGCGAGGGTGCACATAAGTTTGTGACCATCGATGTGTCCGGCGCGGCGACGGATGCCGCAGCCGAGAAGATCGCTAGATCGATCGCCAATTCGCCGCTGGTGAAAACGGCGATCGCTGGGTCGGATCCGAACTGGGGACGAGTTCTATCGGCGGCGGGAAATGCCGGGGTTCCATTCGATCCTCGTCAGGCCGATATCGAAATGCAAGGCGTCACGGTGTGCAAGGGCGGTTTGGCGGCGAATTTCTCGGAAGACGAGCTGAAGAAGAAGCTCGACGACCCCGAATGCGTTATCAGATTTAACTTGCGCGGGCGCGGCCGTGGCAAGACGCGCTTCTGGACCTGCGATCTGACCGAGGAGTATATTCGAATCAACGCAAGTTACCGAACGTGAAGCTCTGGGCTGCTTTGTCGATCTGCTGGGCGCTTCAGGCGCAGGCGCCTCCGCCTATGCCGCGCGAGCCGACGCCGAAGGATGTTCGAGACTTTATCCGAACGACGGCCGATGCGTTGACCAACAAAGATTCCCGTGATTTTCTGGGGCGCTTTGACGGGAAGATGCCGGGATTTGACACGCTGAATTACGAGATCGAGGCGCTTACGGCGCGCGACCAAGTACTTTCCGTAATTGAAATCGTCAGCGATATGGGCGACGAAGCCGAGCGCACGATGCAACTCGATTGGATTTTGACCGTTGACGCGGAGCGGCCGCGGCGGCAGGTTGTCAATGTGAAAATCGAGAAGCACGGCAAGAAGTGGACGTTCACTTCGATTGAGCCGATCGAGTTTTTCCAGCCGCCGGCGAATTAAGCGTCGCTAGGAGTGGCGACGCTGCAAGCTGAGGCTTACGCCACAGTGCCAAGAAGTTCCTAGACAAATTAACGTCCAAGTGTAAGAAACCTGCCCGGTCGCGCGACTATTCACAATAGGGTCGAGAAAGACTGTGGATCGTCGCCAGCAAGACGCATTGTACGAAGAGGCGAACAGCCTCTGTGGGCGACTGCTTTGGAGGCTTGCCCGAGCCTACGAAGCGGATCCCGATCGCCGTTCCGACCTACTGCAGGAGATCCATGTCGAACTGTGGCGGAGCATGGCGTTGTTCGATCATCGCTGTTCGCTTCGCACTTGGGTGTATCGCGTTTCTCACAACGTTGGAGCGTCCCACGTGATTCGACGACGACGCGCTGCTGAACGCCTGGTCCCGCTGGAGACGCTGGACGCCCAACTCGCGTCAGTCGATGGGAGGGCGCAGGCGGACTCGTCTCTGTCGGCGACGAAGCTGCTTGATTTGGTCCACCAGTTGAAGCCGCTGGATCGCCAGATCATACTGCTGTACCTCGAAGGTGAAGGGGCCGAGCAGATCGCGGAGATCACGGGCTTATCGGCATCGAACGTCTCGACAAAGGTTCATCGGATCAAGCGGCTATTGAGCCGGCAATTTGCGGAAGGAGCGAGTCATGGAACACGAGAATGAAACCGAAC
This sequence comes from Bryobacteraceae bacterium, assembly GCA_030037375.1. Taxonomy (GTDB): domain Bacteria; phylum Acidobacteriota; class Terriglobia; order Bryobacterales; family Bryobacteraceae; genus Palsa-187. Next base: position 3,744 of record JASHRP010000246.1, read on the forward strand.
AAAGACCGGCTCCCGAGACGCCGCAAACCGTATGGCAATCGCATCAACAGGAGGAACCCGGAATGGAAGTGAGTCTTACCACGGATCAGTTGTGCGCCAGGGCGCGTTACCGGGATAAAGAGAACGTCTGGTTCCAGTGGATCGCGGGCGCGGCTTGCCTCGGATTCGGCGCTGCGTTCGTCTACGGCGCGATCGAAATGGAGCAAATTTGGCTGCGCCTGGCGTTGGCATGGATGGCCCTCCTGACGACATTCGCTTTTTGGGGGACAATCCGCGTTGGGGCGCGCAGGATGCAGGCGGGCGAATCCTGCGCCCGATTCATGGTCCGGGAGTTGGAAGGCAGCCGCCGCACGCTGCTGGCAATCCAGTGGGGATATGTTTTGATCTTGCCCTCGCTATTGATGTTTTGGTGGGGCGGGTATCGCACGCTGCAGGCGAGGGGTTTGCCCCTCCTCAACCCGTCGTTGTGGAGACATTCCCTCCTTACGCTGCTCTGGTCCCTTGTCGCGAGCCTGTTGGTTCTGCTGGCCAGTTGGGTGGGCTTGGGCCGGGAAGCCAAGAAACGGGCGCGTCAAGCGGAGGAGTTAAGGCGCGCCATCGGAATGCAAGGGTAAACAGCCGGCGTTCGAGCGACGTAGGTCTTCAGTAGCGTGTTAGAGCGGTTCTTCCATCGGCATCGCCAGCGGAGGCTCTGTCAGGAAGTTCAACTCCGCCATGCGGGAGATTGCGGCACGCACGGATTCCTCGCTTGCGGGCTCGACGGTAATGACGAACGGGAGATCTCGCCAGTTGGCGTTGGGAAGCTGCAAGACTGCATCGATCGAAATGTTTTCCGCGGCCAAGGCGGCCGCCAGCTGAGCGATGATTCCGGGCCGGTCCTCTACGCGAAAACGCAGGTAGTACGCAGAGCGATGCAAGGTCACGGGAATGGGCTTGTATTCACCCAAACGCGCGTGGGCGAACGGCGAAACGCGTTCCGGGCTGCCGGAGCGAATTTCGCGAGCCACGCGCATCAGATCGCTCACGACGGCGACGCCGGTGGGATGTGGCCCGGCACCACGGCCATAATAGAACGTGTCGGCGCCAAATTTGCCTCGCACCCAGACCGCGTTATAAGCGCCGCGCACGCTGGCGAGGATGGTCGATTGAGGAATCAGCGAGGGGCGCACGGCCAGCAACAACCCGGCAGGCGTTTTTCGAGCCGTGCAGACCAGTCGGATTGTGTGATGGAGAAGATGCGCGTATTCGAAGTCGACGGGCGTGACGCGGCGGATGCCTTCGGTGTAAATGTCCGCGGGCACGATCCGCTCGCCGAATGCCAACGCTGAAAGAATCGCGAGCTTGGATCGCGCGTCGAAGCCGTCGACGTCCGCGGATGGATCGGCTTCGGCGTACCCGGCCTTCTGCGCTTCGGCGAGCACGTCATGAAAGCTTGCGCCACGGCTCTCGATCTCGGTCAGGATGTAGTTGCACGTGCCGTTCAGAATGCCGTACAGCGTGTTGATGCGGTCGCCGGAGATTCCTTCGCGAAGAACGGCGTGAATCGGCACGCCGCCGGCGACGCTGGCTTCCATGGCGAGATTGATGCGCGCGGCGATGGCGCGATCCCATAGCTCCGCGCCTGACAGCGCCATCAGCTCCTTGTTCGCGGTAACCACGGACTTTCCGCGCGCGATCGCCGTATCGACAATTTCTCGGGCAACGCCAGTCCCGCCAACTAGCTCGGCTACGATATCCACTTCGGGATGTTCCGCGACCTCGCGCCAATTCGCGGTTCTCAGCGCCGAAGCAAATGCGCCGGGAAGTGTTTTGGTGTCGATGCCTCGGCTGCATAGCGCGCGAACCTGCAACGGAAAGCCGAGCTTCAGCGCGATATCGCCCGCGTTCTCCGCCAAAATATCCAAAGCGCCCGTGCCGACATTGCCCAGGCCGATGATGCCTACTTGAACCGGCTGCATATAAGGTGGAACTTCTATTTCACCACTAACTTGAATTCGACGACCAATACCAGAGCATCGGCGGTTACGCGAACGTCGTTTAGGTCGAACGCGTTCAGCTCCTGTTGGTAGGAGGCGTTGCTGCTCGGCTGCTCCAGGAGCTTTTTGGCCTGATCGCGAACGTCGAGCTTGAATTCCTTTCCGAAGCTCTGGGTCAGCGCCTCGCGCACGCGCCGGATGTAGTACGAATCCTTCACCGTGGTCACCTGCACGTTGTCCATCGCGATCACGCCCTTGCGCGCGACCGGCGATGCGAGGATCGTCAGGTCGAAGGAATCGCCCATGCCCACGCAGCGCCCAAGGACGTCCATGGCGGACCGGCCGCTGAACTTCGCGGTGATCTTGAGTCGCCCTTCGGCTTTATCGGCGGCGGAGAAGCGGGGCGCTTCGAGGTACGCATACTGGCACTTCGCCCCGGGAGTGCCCTTTACGTACCGGCGGCCGTCCTGCGTGAACAACTGCTGCGCCACCAGCCGTTCCAACGCGGCGTAACGCAGCTCCAGGTCCGCCGCAAGCGCGGGCATGGCGATGAGGAACGCAAAAAAGATCGCCAGGCGCTTCCGAATCATAGGGGACTTCCTCATTGTAAAACCGGCATGCGAGTGTGCTACGCTGGAGCGTTTACCTGCCATGCCTCTCACGCAAGAAAAAGCCCAGTTGATGAGTGCGTCGGAGATCGATCGAACGCTGGTGCGCCTGGCCCACGAGATCCTGGAGCGCACTCGCGACCTGGACAATCTGGTGTTTATCGGCATCCGCCGCCGGGGCGTTCCTTTGGCGCAGAGGCTTTCGAAAAAAATCGAGGTTTTGGAGCGCCGCACGATTCCCGTGGGCATTCTCGACATCAATCTTTACCGCGACGATCTTTCGACCGTCAGCCACCAACCGGTCATCAACTCCACTGACATTTCGTTCCCCGTGGTGGGCAAGGACGTGATTCTGATGGATGACGTTCTCTATACCGGCCGCACGATCCGCGCCGCGCTCGATGCGCTGTTCGATCACGGCCGGCCCGCCCGAGTGCAGCTTCTGGTGCTGGTCGACCGCGGACACCGCGAGCTTCCGGTGGAAGCGCAGTACATCGGCCGGGTGGTGCAGACCTCCGCAAACGAGATCATCGAAGTCAAGTTCCAGGAGATCGACGCCATGGAAAAGGTCCTACTCGTGGAAAGGGCGGCGCAAGGAGCCTGAGATGCGGCAAAGGTCATCGGGCTCCGGTTTGCTCGGCATCGAAGACCTGACGCGCGATGAGATTCAGAGCATCTTGGATCGGGCCCGCGACTTTCAACCTCGCGGCGATGAAACGTTTCGAAGGCTAGAGCTGCTGCGCGGCAAGATGGTAGTAAATTTGTTTTTCGAAGCCTCCACGCGCACCCGCACCAGCTTCGAGATCGCGGCCCGCAGGCTGGGCGCGGATGCGGTATCCATCACCGCGCAGGCTTCCAGCGTGACCAAGGGCGAGTCGCTCGTGGACACCCTTAACACCCTCGCCGCAATGCGGCCCGACGCGATTATCATGCGCCACGCGTCTTCGGGAGCGCCTCATTTCCTGCAGCGCTACTTGGACACACCGATCATCAATGCCGGCGACGGAACGCATGAACATCCCACGCAGGCTTTGCTCGACGCCCGAACCATTCTCGATCGCGGAGCGCGCTTGGAGAATTTGAAAGTCGTCATTATCGGCGATATCGCTCACAGCCGGGTGGCGCGGTCGAATGTGTATCTGCTGTCGCGCTTCGGTTCGCGGATCGTGCTGTGCGGACCGGCGTCGCTGCTCCCGCGCGAGCTCACCCAAATCGCACCGGGGGTCACGCTCACAAACGACATGGACGAAGCGATTCGCGATGCGGACGTGATCATGATGCTGCGCGTGCAGCTCGAGCGGCAGCATGAAGCGTCGTTTCCGGTCAATGAATATTTTCAATTTTACGGTTTGCGGCTGGAACATCTTCGCTTGGCGAAACCCGATGTGATTGTGATGCATCCCGGCCCGATCAATCGGGGGCGGGAAATTTCATCCGAAGTGGCCGATTCGCAGCGTTCAGCGATTCTCAATCAAGTGGAGAACGGCATCGCCGTGCGAATGGCCGTGTTGGAAAGAGTCCTGTTGGGCGCAAGGGAGCATGCTGTCGCTAATCATTAGGAACGGCCGGGTCATCGATCCGAATTCGGCGTACGACGGCGTTGCCGACGTGCTGATTCGAGACGGCGTTATCGCCGCTGTTGGAACGAACCTCTCGGCGCCTCAGGGATCGAACGTCTTCGATGCATCCGGCCTCATCGTGGCTCCGGGATTCATCGACATGCACGTACACCTTCGCGAGCCTGGCTTCGAGCACGCGGAAACTATCGAGACGGGCGCGAGGGCCGCGGCGGCGGGAGGATTCACTTCGGTTTGCCCGATGCCCAACACGTCGCCGGTGAATGACAACGCGACGGTCACCAGCTATATCGTCGAGACCGCGCGGCGCCACGCGGTGGTCAATGTCTGGCCGATCGGAGCGATCACCAGAGGCAGCGAAGGCGAGGAGCTTGCCGGGATCGGCTCAATGAAGCGGGCCGGCGCGATCGCGATCTCCGATGACGGACGGCCGGTGATGAATGCGCAGGTGATGCGCCGCGCCATGGAGTCCGCGCGCAGCTTCGGCATGCCGGTGATCAATCACTGCGAGGATCTCCATTTAAGCGGCGGAGGAGACATGCATGAGGGGCTCGAATCCGTGCGGCTGGGACTGCGCGGCATTCCCGGAGCTTCCGAAGATGTGATGGTCGCCCGCGATATTCTACTCGCGGAGCTGACCGGCGCGCGTTACCACGTCGCCCACATCTCTTCACGGCATTCGGTGGAGATGGTGGCGTTTGCGAAGGCTCGGGGTCTCGCGGTCACTTCCGAAGTCACGCCGCATCATCTCTCTCTGGCGGACGCGGATATCCGGCCTTATGACAGCAACTACAAAATGAAGCCGCCGCTCCGCTCCACGAAAGACGTATGCGCGGTTGTGGAGGGCGTAGTAAACGGGGCAGTCGATGCCATCGCGACGGATCACGCGCCACATCCGGGCAGCGAGAAAATGCAGGAGTTCGAGAAATGCCCATTCGGCATTCTGGGACTGGAGACCGCGCTCGGGATCGCGCTGGAGAAGCTGGTGCATCCTGGCAAGATCGGTCTTCCCAAACTGGTTGAGTTGTTCACCACGGGACCCGCGAAGATTCTCGGCCTCAATCGCGGCACGCTTGCTCCCGGCGTCCCCGCCGATGTGACCATCTTCTCCGCTGATCGGGCTTGGACGTACGATCTGAACAAATCGTTCTCGAAGAGCCGCAACTCGCCTTACGACGGGCACGCGTTCCGAGGTGGGCCGGTGGCGACAATAGTGGCGGGCGAAATTGTGTGGCAGTGCTAGCTGCAACGGTCTGGGGCCGGCCCTCCGGAAGGATTTTACCTGGCGCGTCGCACTTACCTGACTTTTAATCCATACTGCTGCGTGGCTGGGGGCACGATTCCGTTCATCCGCAGATACTCAACTAACTGGCCGTAGTGATCCGTCATGTGCCATACCGCGGTCACTGCGATCCCCAGCCGAGTGCTGGGACCCGCGTAGCGCCCCTGCACTCGATCGAGCTGGTTTTTCTGATCGGTTGACGCCAGCACCCTGTTGCCGTAGTCGAACGAGTCGCGAAGGTACTGGATCAGTTCGGCCTTAGTGGCCGCCTTCGATGGACCGCCCTTCTCGCAGCCGGCGGGCGGCGTTTTCCCTTCAATCTCATTGAAGAATGCGAACTGGCTGCAAGCGACGTGTTTGATCTGCTCGCCGAAGCTGCGGACTCCCTCGAAATTGCCCGAGGTGGGAATGAAGGAGTATTTCGATTCCGGCATCGCCTTGGCGACGCCAAGCAGTTGCCCCTCGACATTCCGCAACGGACCCGCTATGCTCTCCGCAATCGTCTTTGGCGGCTGGTCCTGCGCAAAGGCCGGCCAAATCAAGGTCGCAAGAACGATAATGGCGCGCATCGATTCTCCGATTTCGAGCTTCCCAGTTCAGTATATAGCGCCCATTGTTTTGATCCGCACAACGTATCGGGTCAGTGACGGGACTAAGCGAGGGCGGTGCGGTTGCGGCACTCTTCGCACGGACAGATGCGCCGCAGGTAATCGAAAGAGTAGATCCCGGTGCTGTGGCCGTCGCTCCAGTCGATGCGCATCGCATACGCGCCGACTTGCTCGATGTTCAGCATCTTGAGCTTCGGCGTGTACATCGGGAATAGCTCTTTCGACGGCGTCGAGTAGCTGGTCTTTTTCGGTTCCGTGCCGTGCGCGCCGGTGCAACTCGCGCAAGGGCATTCGTCGCGCAGGTATTCGAGCGAGTATTCGCTGTGATGCCGGTCGCGCCAGTCGATCTTGATCCACTTGGATTTGGAGATCGCGATGTGTTCGGGCTCGGCCGGAGTTGAGGCGATCACGACGGGTTCACCCTCTCAATGTCACGGACGCCGGAAATGCGCCGCAGCGCGCTCACGACGCGCTCCAGTTGGCGCTTGTCCTTGATTTCGACGGTCATGTCCACGATCGCGCCATCGGCGGCGCGGGCATCGTCGCCGCGGGCTTCCAGGCTTCGAATATTGGTGCCTTCGGCCGCCAGAACGCTGGTCAACTGGTTCAGCATGCCGGGACGATCCTCGGTATACGCGAGCAACTTCACAGGGAACGTCTCCGCTTCGCCGCGGGACCAATCCACGTCGATCTTGCGCTCCACTTCGTACATCAGGTTCTGGACGTTGGCGCAATTCACGGAATGCACCGCGATTCCCTTCCCTCTGGTGACGTACCCTACGATCGCTTCGCCGCGGATCGGATTGCAGCATTTGGCGCGATAGATCATGAGATCGTCCACGCCTTTGACCTTGATGACGAGGTCTTCGTCCTTGCCGGGAAGGCCGGCAGGACGCGACGGGGCGATGGGCGCGGGTTCGGGAGCCGGCTCGGCAACCACGAGCGCCGGAACCAATTTCTGCAAGACCTGGCGGGCGGAGAATTTGCCGTAGCCCAGGGCGGCGTACAGGTCCTCCATTTTGGAGCAGCCGTATTCGACAGCGACAGACTCAAACTGAGTCTTGGCGATTCGCGCCAGGGAGACGCCCAGACGCCGGGCTTCACGTTCGAGATATTTCTCGCCGATGTCGATCGCCTTAGCGCGCTCCGTCGTGTTGATGACGTGCTTGATCTTGTTACGCGCGCGAGGGGTCTTGACCAGGCTCAGCCAGTCTTTGCTCGGAAGATGGCCGGCCTGCGTCAGGATCTCCACCACGTCGCCGTTGCGCAGGGCGTACTTCAACTGCACGATGCGTCCGTTAACTTTCGCGCCGACGCAGCGGTTGCCGACGTCGGAGTGAATGGCGTAGGCGAAGTCGATCGGCGTGGCGTCGCGCGGAAGCACGATCACCTTGCCGCGCGGCGTGAACGTGTAGACTTCTTCCGGGTACAGGTCCACTTTGAGGGTGGAAAGGAACTCTCCCGGATCGTGCATGTCGCTTTGCCACTCCATCAGTTGGCGAAGCCATGCGATCCGCTGGTCGTCGTCGGCGGGTCCTCCTTTGCGGCCCTCTTTGTATTTCCAGTGCGCCGCGATACCTTCCTCGGCGATGCGGTGCATTTCTTCGGTACGAATCTGCACTTCGAAGTGACGGCCGCCTGGGCCCATCACCGAGGTGTGAAGGGATTGGTACAGGTTCGGCCGGGGAATGGCGATGAAGTCTTTGATCCGGCCGGGGATGGGATGCCACTCATTGTGGATCACGCCGAGTGCGGCGTAGCAGTTCTTGACGGAATCCGTGATGATGCGTACAGCGAGCAAATCGTAAACCTGGTCGAGCGTGATCTTTTGCCGCTTCAGCTTGAGAAAGACCGAGTAGGCTCGCTTGACGCGCCCTTCCACTCGCGCCGGAATTCCTTCCCGGGCGAGGTTCACCTCGACGATATGCTTGATCTCGGCGAGGAACCCTTCATTGGCTTCGTGCGAGGCTTGGAATTCCTTGAGGAGCCCTTGGGAGGCTTCCGGCTCGAGATAACGAAATGCCAGATCCTCCAGCTCGCCGCGGATCTTGCCCATGCCGAGCCGGTGCGCGATGGGCGCGTAAATATCGATGGTCTCCTGCGCGATGCGGATCTGCTTTTCGGCCGGGAGAAAGTTCAGCGTGCGCATGTTATGGAGGCGGTCCGCGAGCTTGACCACCACCACGCGCAGGTCGCTGACCATGGCCAGCAGCATCTTGCGAACGCTCTCGGCCTGGCGCTCCTCGCGCGAGGCCAGCTTGAGCTTGCTCAGCTTGGTGACGCCGTCGACACAGCGCGCGACCTCGTCGCCGAAGTTCGCGCGGATGTCTTCGATTTTGGCGCTGGTGTCCTCCACCACGTCGTGCATCAGGCCGGTTTCGAGGCAAACCATGTCCATGTTCATATCCACAAGCTGGCGCGTGACCAGCAAGGGATGGATCATGTAAGGCTCGCCCGATTCTCGTTTTTGATTGCCGTGGCGCTCCCGCGCGAAGCGGTAGGCACGATCGAGGGGGGTTAGATCTTCGGCGGGACGAAGGGCCAGGATGCGGTTCCTAAGCTCCTGATAGAGCGTCTCAACCTGGTCTGGCGGCGCATCCGGCAGAGGAGCCGGCGGCGGCAGAACGGCAATGTCGGGCGACTCGGCGGACATTCCTACCTACCTATTGAACTACTAACCAGTGTAGCCAACTCGTCAAACACGATTTTAGAAACACGAACGCCGCTTCCGCACAGGGAAGCGGCGCTGAAGTTCCTCGGATGACTACTTGGCCTCGTCTTGCACGATGCCGCCCGTACTGGCCGCCTGGGCGGCCTTGGCGTCGTTGCGCCTCTTGGCGTCCATGCTCTGGTCGCGGATCTGGTCGGCCATCGCGACTTCTTTGTCGTAATCCTGGCGATCGTCGTCCAGATAGGCTTTCTCGCGAATCAGCAACTGCTCATACACCATCGCGTCGGCGTAATCGTGGTCGATGTCGATGGCCTTCTTGAGGTCCGCGATTCCCTGGTCCACGATGGGGCCATAATCCTGCCGGAGCTGATCTTTGACTTTCTTATCCTTCAGCGGGCCCGGCTCGTCCGACTTCATGTGCAGGTTCAGCTCAGCGAGCATGAGCTGCGGATGCCATTTGCCGTAAGCGATTACGCCCAGGTAGTAGTACGCCTGTTTGTTGTTCGGATCCGCCTCCAACTGCTTGTGGAACCAATCCGCCGCTTCATTGAACTTGGCGATTTTCTGATCGTCGGGAAGCGGCAGAGCTTCCTGATACGCCATGTTCCCGAGATACGAGAGCGCCGTCGTGTCCTTGGGATTCAAATCCAGAACCTTCTTGAACTCCTCCCGGGCATGATCCGCGAATTCCTTATTCTGCGGCGATTCCGCGCCCGGAATCCACTGAGCGTAATAGGCGGTCGCCAGATAGGAAACAGCGGTGGAGTTGGTCGGATCCAGTTGAACCGCCTTGGTGAAGTGCTCCACTGCGTCCGAATACTTGGCGCTGCCAAAGTCGTGGACGCCCTGGTTCTGCTGGTCGCGCGACCTCAGCTTATCGCAGCCCGCCATCAAAAACATCGCGGCCAATCCCGCCGCCGCAGGAATAAACCGGAGAAACGTACGCATAGTCTACTGTCCCTGTTCGATTTTTGGGGTCATCAAACCGATCTTGTCGATGTTCGCCCCTTTAGCGATGTCGATCGCCCGAGCTACTGCCTCAAACTCCAAATCCTTGTCGCCGCGAATGAAGACCACGCGCTCCGCGCGGGTGCTGAAAATCTGCACCAGCCGGTCCTGGAGCTTAGACTCGTCGATCGGGTCCTGGTTGATCTTGATGGTGTGGTCCTTGTCGATCTGAATCACCACCGTACGGTCCTGATTGGGGGGCGGAGGCGGTTGGTTCGGCGGGGGTGGCTGAGGCGCGATCGCGTCCAGCCCGTAGGGAGTCAAGGGCGTGATGACCATGAAGATGATCAGCAGCACCAGCAGCACGTCGATTAGCGGCGTAACGTTAATATCAGCTTTTTGGGCGCCGCCGCCGCCCACTGCCATTGCCATAAAACCTTCTCCTTAAACTCTGATTTCTTTCCGAATGACCCTAATTCACTTTGGTAGCGGTGGCCGCCGCCCGAGCCTGCACTTCGCCTCTCGGAAGCTCTTCGGTGAGCAGCCCGAGATCGCTGACACCGGCCGCGCGCAGATTGTCGATGGCATCCTCGACCACTTCATACTTGGCGCGCTTGTCGGCCTTGATGTAAACGGTCTTGTCGAGCCGGTTGGTCAGCAGGTCGCGGACACGATCCGGGAGATCGTCGGCGTTTACCTGCTTGTTGCCGGGGCTCAAGAAAATCTGGCCGTTGCGGGTGATCGCCACCAGAATCGCATCTTCCTTGTCGGCGGCTTGCATCGCGATGGCGTTCTTGGCCTTCACTTTATCCACCTGCGCGCCCTTGGTCAACATGGGCGTGATCACCATGAAGATGATCAGCAGCACAAGCATGACGTCCACCATCGGCGTCACATTGATATCCGCCACCACCGGGGGGGCCTTCTTCTTCTGCATAACGGCTCCTGTCTTTCCTGACCCTCTTTCCGCGAAACCCTCTATCGCTACGCCAAGCGCCCGAGTCTATCGGCTCAGGCGCCCGGCTCCCAACTCAATTTCAACTCGCAGTTAAACTACTTGCCTGCCGTGGCCTTTTGGGTCCGCTTCAGGAAATAGTCGATCAGCTCCGAACTCGAATTGCCCATCTCGACGTCGAACGCCTCCACGCGGTTGGTGAAGTAGTTGTACGCCCAGACGGCCGGAATCGCGACGAACAGACCGACGGCGGTGGTCACCAGCGCTTCGGAAATACCGCCCGCGACCGCGCCCAAACCGGTCGACTTCTCGGTCGAAATTCCCTTGAACGCGTTGATGATGCCGACGACCGTTCCGAACAGTCCCACGAAGGGGCCCGTCGAACCGATGGTGGCCAGCGTCGAGACGCCGCGCTTCAGCTCGGCGTGAACGATGGCTTCGGCGCGTTCCAGAGCGCGGCGGGAGGCTTCGATCTCTTCACCCGAGATATCCGCGCTTAACTGGTGCGCGCGGAATTCCTGCAAGCCAGCCACGACAACCTTGGCCAAGTGGCTCTTGTTGAACCGATCCGCGATCTTGATTGCCTCATCCAGCTTGCCTTCGCGCAACGCACCCGCAACCGCCGGGGCGAACTGCCGGCTCTGCTGGCGAGCTCCGTTGAACGCGATCGCACGGTCAATCATCACACCGATGGACCATGCCGACATAATGAACAGAATGATAACGACGACACGGGCCAGCCAGCCCATCTGACCCCACATCGCGCGGGGGTCGAAACTGACGGCCGGCCCACTTGCTTCTTGGAGCAGCATCATCGCCCAAACTTGTAACTGTAGAACCATGTTAGTCTCCTGCGAGTTGAAATAGTATCGGCGAAGGCCGGAGCCCCGCCCCGGACCTTACTGCAACGTAAAATTCACTGTGATCTCGGTGATAACGTCCACCGGCTCATTATTCAGCAACGTGGGCTGATACACCCACTGCTTCACCGCATCCATGGCGTTCTGAACCAGCAGCGGGGAGGTCGACGAAACCAGCTTCAAATTCTGTACCGTGCCATCCTTGCCGATGATCGCCTGCAGCAGCACCGTGCCTTGAATACGCGCCTGCTTGGCGATCGGCGGATACGACGGCGTCACCTTCTTCACCAGTCTTGCGGCCTGCACCGCGCCGCCGACCCTTACAGGACCATCCTGCTTCGGCTTCACTTCCTTGACCGGAGGAGGCGGAGGCGGCGGAGGCGGAGCCGCGCCGATGCTGCTGACAATACCGCTCGGAACACCGCCGGGGATTCCACCCGGAACGCCGCCCGGGACGCCACCGATGTTCGACGGCGGCAGAGCGTCTTCGACGATCACGGCAACCTGCTTGGGAATCTCGCGCGGTGCCTGCAACGTCTGCCCGTTGAACTGCCGGGGCGCGACGTGCACGACTTTAATCGGTTGAACGGGAGGAGGCGGAGGCGGAGGCGGAGGCGGCGGAGCCGGGGCCGTAAGCATGTTCACCAGCGAAGCCTTCGGCAGCGCTTCGGTCCAAATCAGAGGGATCAGGATCATCACGCCCACCGCGATAAACTCTGCCGCGAAGGACAGCGTAA
>JASHRP010000247.1 GCA_030037375.1 Bryobacteraceae bacterium
GTTGACAGACGTCGCCGGCGAATTGATTCCGCAAATTGTCGCGTAATAAGCGCCTTAATCGACGCGATTTTCTTGCATCCGGCGCGCTGCTCCTCGGCGCGCCGGTCTTGGCCCAACGAGCGCCGCAGCGCGTCGTCGTCCTGATGTTCGATGGCTTTGGGCTCGAGTACATGGACCAACGCCACATGCCTGTGCTCGCGCTGTGGCGGCAACGCGGCCTGTTCCGTCGCGTCAAAGCGACGATGCCTTCGGTCACCAACGCCAACAACGCGTCCATCTGTTGTGGGGCGCTGCCGGAGCAGCATGGCATTACCGGGAATTCGTACTTCGACGAGCGCACCGGGCGGGAAGAGTACATGGAGACCGCTGATCTGCTTCTCGCTCCGACGCTGTTTGAGCGCGCTAAGAAGTATGGCGTTAAGTCCGCGCTGCTCTCTTCGAAGAAGAAGACGACCACTCTGCTGCCGCGCGGCGCGGACGTGGTTCTATCGGCCGAAACACCGACCGAGGATTGGGTACAGCGCCTCGGTCCCGCCCCGGATATCTATAGTCGCGAAATCAATTACTGGTTGATGGAGGCCGCGATCGATTTGCTCAAGACTCGCCCCGATCTCGGCTGCCTGTACATCCACACGACCGATTACCCGATGCATACTTGGCCGCCTGAGGCGAGGGAGTCGAAGGAACATCTTGCCCGGATGGATCAACTTTTCGGCGAAGCGGCTGTAGCCGCCGCGGACGCCGTGTTCCTGCTGACCGCGGATCATGGGATGAACCACAAGACGCTGTGCTGGGACTTGGAGCAAGCCTGCGCGAATCGTGGGACTCCCATCCGGATCGCCATTTCAGTCGAGCGAGATAAGTACCCAAAGCACCATCGCGGTCACGGGGGCGTTTCGTGGGTTTACTGTAACCGCTCGCAGGATCTCGACGCGGTTTCGAAAACCCTATCCGGGCTCAAGGGCGTGGAAGCGGTCCTGACGAGGAACGAGGCTTCGAGTCGCTACCATTTGATGCCTTCGAGGATCGGCGACTTGGTCGTGCTTGGCGATCGCGAAACCGTCTTCGGAGATTTGGAGTCCGAGTCTGACGCGCTACCGCCGGAGTACCGATCCCACGGTTCCCTGCATGAAATGGACGTGCCGTTAATTATCCACAACGCCCAGGCATCGCCTGCCCCGGAAGAGTTTCAATACAACTGGCAGCTCGCTCGATGGATCTATAGTTAGGCGTCGTCTTAGTCCTTGTTGGGCCCGTACCGGCTTGCCAGATAATCCACCAAAATGTCGACATCCCGCTGGGACACGCCGGCATCTAGGCCATTCATTCTGGTGACGATGTCGAGCCATCCCTGCCTCGTCGCCTGCGTTGAGCGGATCAAGCCGGCGTCGTGACAGGAGGAGCAAATTCCGTCGATGTACTGCTTGGCTATCTTCTCCTCCGGCGTCTCCGGTTTTGCGGACGCATCGGGGCCGAAGTGCTTCGTCAGATATCCGGTCGCAACCTCGGCTTCTTGGTCGTCCAACTGAGCGCCGTAGCCGACCATCTTGACCACCAGCTCTTTCCACGCGGCTTGGCTCTGCTTCAGGCTGACCACTGGTTTCAGGCTGTGGCAACCGGCGCACCGCTCTTCGATGAGCTTCTTACCGTCGCCCTCGGGCAATTCCTGCGCCACTGCCATCGGCAGGGTAGCGAAAGCAACGGTCAGGACAATCCAGATTGCGGTTCTTCCAAACATGCGGCCCAGTATTATCGCAATGAAACGAACAGTTTGTTGTATATGTCGAATGCGGAGGTGAGTTCAGTGGAATGAACAACGCGCTCCGCGGAGAGAGCGGCGCGTTTGACCAGGGCTACTTCAGGCGACATCGTACGTAAACATATCACCCTCTGGTTACGGGAAAATGAACGGCCTTCGGCTCCGTTTCAGTCCGGTATCAGGCCTTTCGGACATCGGCAAGTGTTCTGCCGAGTCGCCTTCGGTCATCACTTGGATCCGTATCTGGCCAACCAATGGAGCCCTCTCTGCTGCCATGGGTCTGCCCACCGGATTGCCGCTCCGAGTTCCCTCAGAAATTCGGATTCGCTCTTATTTCGCGATCCATGTGGCACAATACCGCAATCATCAGTTCTCGCGCCGGGCCGATAGTGCGGAATGCTCCTCAGAAAAGCTGACGAGTCACACGCCTTGTTCGGTGCAACTCGACGCCACGCCGCCGGGCGTTACTAAATGGCCGAGTTACCGGCAGACGCCTCGATAGAACGCCGCCAAACCAACCTGGCGACGGCCCCTCGCGCAGCCGCGCCGATTACGCCTGGTGCAAAACCGCGCTGGAGTGGCGCATCAGGACCGTTAACCGTGGAGTCATAAGGAAGCGGCGGCACAGCTCTTAGGAGAGCGAGAAGGCGCAAGAAGGGGGCGAATAGCCCTTGAAACCATGTGAAGCGCAACGGCAGCAGTCGAACGGGAAACCCACAGCATGGTGTAACGCCGCCCAACTCGACTCTTGACTTGGTCTTGCGGGCCGTTTATCATCTTTGCTAGGTATTTCCTCGTCAACGAGTTCCCCAGCAGCGGGCTCGTTCTCAGCCAAGCTCCCGGTTTGCAGCTTCGGCTTTGCGCGGCAAGTTCCACCGGCGCTTTCCCAAAACATTCCCATCTTAACCGGAGTGCTGCAGCGCTCCAGGAGACTTTTAGCGCATGTTTCTCACACGCAAAACACAAGAATCGTTGCTTGAAAGAGGCTACTCCCGAAGGCAAGTCGCGCGGCTCGCGCTGGGCGCCTCGGCTGCGGTTCCATTCTTCAATGAGTTCGCCATGGCTCAGCAGGCGCAGCAAGGGCAAGGCCGTCGAAGAGCCGGCGGCGGCGGTCAGAGGAACTTCGATCCGGATGTCGTCCGCATCACTTCCAACGAGAATCCGATGGGTCCGACCAAGGAAGGAATCGAGGCGATGGCCAAGGTCGGCCCGCTAGGTTGGCGCTACGACCCGCAAGGAGAGAACCTCGAGTTTCAAGGCTTGCTCGAAAGCACGGAGAACGTGAAGTCCGGGTATGTCAACGGTTACCCCGGCTCCAGCGTCCCCCTGGCGAACAGCGTGGCAGCCTTCTGTTCGCCGACAAGACCCTGGGTCATGGGCAGTCCCGGATACGGCTCAGGTTCCGGCAGGTTCATCGGCAACAAGGTGATCCAGGTTCCGCTTCGCAAGGATTACTCGCATGATGTGGAGGCGATGATCAAGGCGGATCCGAACGCCGGCGCCTACTATATCTGCAATCCGAACAATCCCACCGGAACGCTCACCTCGAAGAAGGACTTTGAGTACATTCTTGCTAACAAGCCGAAGGACGCCGTTCTCGTGATCGACGAGGCGTACGTTCATTTCGCGGGCGAGGATGTTTACTCAACCGAGTTCGTGCGGCAGGACAAGGATGTGGTGGTGCTGCGAACTTTCTCGAAGATCTACGGCATGGCGGGGCTTCGCGCGGGTGCGCTCTACGGTCGTCCGGATCTGCTCGCGAAGGTCGCCGAATTTGGCCGCGGGGGGCACCTCCCGGTCACCGCTACGGCCTGCGCGGCCGCCAGCATGAAGGTTTTGCCGGCCATGCTGAAAGAAAGGATCGCTATCAACAAGACCAATCGCGATCTGGCGTTCGAGCACATGGACAAGATTGGCGTTTCCTACATCCCGTCGACTTCCAATTTCTTCATGATCTCGGTGAAGGGAATGACGTCGGCGCAGGTCGGCACTGCCATGGCGGCGAAGAAGGTCATGCTCGCCGGTGCGAACCGGTGGCCCGAGTGGCCGAACCAAATCCGCGTCACGGTCGGCACCTTCGAGGAGATGACTAAGTTCAACGCCGCGCTGTCCGAAGTAGTGAAGGAAGGCCCGCCCAAGACCGCGTAAGCGCGAATTCGAAAGACGGTCTAAAGCCGAATGCCCGGCGCGTGCCTTTTTGGGTGCGGCCGGGCTTTTTTCATCCGGTAAACTCCCCCGCAACCATCCATTCGACCCGGATACCCTATGCGTTTCTTAAGGGCTAAGCCTGAGAGGGCCAATTTCTTTGTATACTGAACGGATCGGAACATGAACCTAAGGTAGGTATGCGGTATGTCTTCCCCAAGTCTTAGTCCTTCGGGCGATTTCTTCCACTCCGCATTGGCCGGCTCCGCCACTGTGGTTTTCGGCGATGGGTCCAGCCCTCGGATCGCCATTCCAAAGGCGGTGTTGTCGCAAATTTTCGAGGAGGTTGATAACGGCCTCAGACTGCTGCGGCGCGGGGGCGTGGAGATCGGAGGATTGCTGCTGGGGCCGGATCCTCAGTCGGCGAACCTTACGGTGGATGACTCCCTCCGTTTGGAGATCGAATATCAGTTTGGTCCGATCTTCCAACTGTCCCAGAGTGATTTCGATCGTTTGGGCAAGGCCATCAGGGCCATTCGTGAGCCTGGCTCCGATGAACCGGAGGGTGCTCTACCCGCTGAAGACGCCGTTCCTAAGACGATCGTAGGTTTCTATCGCAGCGTGACGCGAGGCGATAGTGAGCTTCGCGATAGCGACTGCGAAATCCTCGAGACGATTGAACAGGCGCAACCCTGCGTTTCGGGCGTTCAATGCTGCTTGATCCTGGCCCCGCTTTCGAAGTTGGAAATCTCAGTGCGTGTCGTTGTACGTCATGGGGACCGTCTGGATCACTCCACAGCCACAATTCGGCGCAACACGCTCCAGCCCGCGAGCGCGCTGGCTACGGTTCCGGCAATGGTCGCGGAGCGTCTCCCGGAGCGGCTGCCAGCGGGATTGCCCTTAGCTCAGCCCAAGCCGGAGATCGTGGCGCGGCAACCCGATAAGGCTGTGGCAGCCCCGGCAGTGAGTCGGCCGGCTGCGAATGACGCCGCACCGCAACCTGAGCAGCCGGCCTCCAGGCGTGCACGAGCAGTCAAACCTCCGCCGGCGGCCTTGCTCTACTCGGCGCTGGGGCTCGCGCTCGTGATCGCGTTTGCAGGAGGGTATCGTTGGATCAATTCTGCGCGGTTGCTGGCTCCGGCGCCAAAGACTGCTCAAGGCGGGGCTCCGCAAAGCCCTCGACTCGGGTTTGCTGCGAACCCCGACGGCCAAGCTTGGAAGCTGACCTGGAATCGCGATGCCGTGGACGCCCTGGATCCGGTTGGGGCGACCCTCTCCATACGGGATGGGGATAACCAACGCGACATCGCCCTTTCTGCCTCGGACCTCTCCAGCGGAACGCTTTATTACAGCCCGCAGGGCGGGGAGCTGGCATTTCGTTTTGAAGTGCAGAGAAATGGCGGCGAGCCAGTGGCAGAGCGCGTGAGAGTGCTCGAAGCGCTCAAACCCGCTGAGCCAGAGGTAGCGCATAAGCCGCCGCGCCAACCAGCTCCGCCGCAGTCGCGACAGGTCGTGCCCAATTCCACGCTTCCCAGAGACGGGATACCCGCCGTCAGCGCTTCCGTAACAACCCCCGTCGAGCCGGCGGCCGCCCCTGTTCAGGCGAGCACACCGCCGCTGGCGCCGGTGTCTGCGGCTCCTAAGATAGCCGCCAACGCGCGGACTCAGACAAAGGACGCCAGCGCTGCACCTATTCCGCCGGCCACTTCGCAACCTAAGGAAACGGCCGCTGTCACGTCACGGCCGGAAACACCCGTAGCCAACGGGCAAGCGAAGAACGCCCCGCCAGCCGAGCGTCCAGTCCCGGCAAACACGACCTCAAAGGAGAGTCCCAGTGACCCTCCGAAAGCGCCGGCGTCTCCATTGGAGGTATCCCTTCTCGCCGTCCCCGTGCCTCCGCCGGCCAAGCCGATCTTCACGGCGCCAGCCCCGCAGGTGAATCAGACCGCGGCACAACCTGTTGCTCCTGCAACGCAGCAAGTGCAGGCCACAAAGAACCCCTCACCTGTTCCGGCCGCTTCTTCGGGCAATGCCGCAAACACCGCGCCTTCGTCCGCGCCGAAGCAGGCTACCTATCAGGGGCCCAGACCGGTCAAGCAAGTGCCGCCGATAGCGTCGTCAACCGGCGGAAATGTCCAGGTCCAGGTCCTTGTGGAGATCAACGCAAAGGGAAAAGTGACGAAAGCTACGCCATCCGGTCCCATCGCGAACCTTCAACTAACGGTTGCGGCGACCAAGGCGGCTTCGTATTGGGAGTTTGATCCCGCCAGACGGGACGGACAAGCCGTCCCGAGCGAAATGATGCTTATCTTCAAGTTTTAGGGCTTTAAGCTTTAAGGTTTTGCTCCGACGTCAGCCCCACGATTGAGGGTAAGCGGGCCCCGCGAAAAGTAATTCAGGAAGCGCGAGACGGCTTAAAAAGCCGATCCATTATTCTCAAATATCCGTCTCAATTTGTCGAATATTCGGCGCAACGCCGAGCCCGGACCGTGGGTGACTGGGTCAAGTCGCGAGATGGAGGAAGTGGTTCGCATGGTACCGTGAGACTCGTGTTCCTAGCTGCCGTTTTGAGTCCATGCTGCCTACGTAGTATTCGTCAGAACTAAGCCAGGACTTTATATCTCTTCACGCTTTCTATATTGAAAAGTCATTATTTTAGATCGTTCGTGAATCTCTCGCGTTTGCAGTGAAGTTTTTATTGTCGAAACTACCCTCCAACCTCAAAAATCCTTAAACCCCGCCAATCGGCCATCGATATGCTCCAAGCGGTCAAAGGTGATCGCCTCCCCGGCGTAGCCGTGTGGAAACCCTCAAAGAAGGATGGTCCCGTATGGACGTATTGAATCTGAGAGCTCGCTGCACCAGGGCGCTCGTCACACTGCTTGCGCTGACTGCCGGCGTGGGCACCATCAAAGCTACTGATTTGCTGACTGCCACCGCGTCGGTCACGGTGACGTGCAACACAGCGACCGGTCCTGGACCGGCGCAGAATATCGTCGTAAAGCCGGCGACCACCCTTACGGGAAGCAACACGATCGTCGTCAGTTTTTCGCCGGCCGGGAACGGACTGGTGGTGACTGCACCCACGGTTCAAACGCTGAGCACGGGCAATCAGTCGACGGGAATCACGTACACCGTTGCCGTGAACGCGGGGTGCACGAACGCCACTAACGGCGCGACGACGCTTCAATTCACGGCAGGCGGCGCTAACGATGTAACGACTAGCGTTACCGATAACCTCACCGCGACGACATCCGCCCTGGTCGCCAACCCGGTCACGATCTCGTGCGTGTTGAGCGGAGGCACGTATACTCCAGGACCCGCCCAGATTATTTCCGTGACATCAGCGGCCACCGGCGGAACGCCTTTCAGTGTGGATACCACTGTGGCGAACGACCCGGCCACGATTGTGCTGAACCCAACGTCTCCGGCAGGAACGGCGACCTCGACGCCGACGACCTTCACGGTCGCCGCAGCAGCCGGATGCGGCACCTACGCCTCCGGTAGCACTCATACCGTGACGCTTCACCTGCTGAACGCGCCAGCGCCGTATCTGCCTGTCACGGTCACTTATCTGGTCGTGCCTCCGAGTCCGCTGACCGTTACGCCGGTTCCGGCTGCTCCGAGCATCACCCTTTCCTATACCAAGGGATCGACCAGTTCGGTGGTGGCGGGCGTCAGCGTGACTTCGTCCCTTCCCAGCGCCTTCTTTACTGTAAAAACGTCCACGTTCCCGTCCTGGCTAACCGTGAATACCACCTCAGGCACGGCTCCAGCCTCGCTGCAGTTCAGCACCACCAGCGTCGCGGGCACTCTCGCGCCCGGCAGCTACACCGCCACGGTCTATCTCAGCGTCTCCGGCTACGCCGATTTGGGCGTGCCGATCACTCTGCTGGTCAACAATGCAGCGGCCAAACTGTCGGTTAATGCGACGTCGATCCCGATTAATTGGACGGTCGGAACCGCGGCTCCGACGGTAACCATTACCGCGACTTCCACCGATACGCCGATTCAATACAGCATCACGACCGGCGGCACTCTAGCCCCGGTTGTTCCAGCTTCGGAATTAGCCGGTCTGGCGTACAGCTTTGGGACGGAGATTGATGTTAGCTTCAGCTCAACGGTGCTTGCGTCGGCTCAGCCCGGACAGGTGCTTAGCGGGACCGTGACCTTTACCTGGGGCAGCCCAGCCTCCACTACCGTCGTGACAATCCTTTTGACCGTTCAGTCTCCTGGGGCCACCCTTACCGGGATCAGCCCGGCGAGCCTGCCGACCGCAACCGCGGGCACCACGTTCCAGGTGGTTATGACCGGAACGGGGTTCGTCGGCGGAACGGACCCGACGCTCAAAACGAAAGTCGGAATCGTGGTGAGCAATGCCGTCGTCACCGACAGCAATCTCTCCGCGAACGTGGTTAATCCCACAACCATCATCCTGACGATCACGGTTCCCAGCGCCACTGACGCGAATCTTCCGTTCTCTCCGACCGGCAATGGCGGATCTGTCGCGCTCGGCTTGTGCAACGGCACCTGCACCGTTCCCACGGGAACAGCAACCCTGACCATCGGAAAGGGACCGATTATTCAGGGGGCGACCAGCGCCTCTTCGTTCACCGAAGTGGCCGCTCCGACTCTTCCGACGTTCGCTCCTTACGATATGATCAGCCTTTTCGGCTCGAATTTCTGCTCCTCGAACGGCACTGGCTGTAGCACCACGCAGGTTCTGAGCGGCAGCCCGGACGCGATCACGCAGCGCTATCCCACCACGCTAAGCCCGGACGCGGTGAGCGCTACGCAGCGTTTGTTGACGGTGACGTTCCTGCAGCATGCCTCGACCACGGTGATCGCGACGGCTCCGTTGCTGTTCGCCACCAACAGCCAGATCAATCTGCTGGTGCCGGAGGCGGTGACGGGTAACGCAAGCGTCGATATCGTTGTCAGCTTCGGCTACGGCACGACGGCCACAACGCTGCTGAAGAGCAGTCCGTTCACGGTAAACATCGCCACCAGTGATCCTGGGGTCTTCACCGTCGGAGCGGACGGCGAGGGAAATGCGGCCGCTCTGGACCTAAACTATAACCTGATTTCAAACACCAACCCCGCCGGCATGCGGTCTACCCAAACGGATTCCGACACGATTCAGCTTTATGTGACGGGCCTGGGCTCACCCAACAGCACTGCCAGCACTGCGCTGACCGGAGGTACCAGCACCGCTCCGACGGACTGTATCGCCGCGACAGGCAGCAATAGCTATCTGGCTGCTCTCAACGCGGCGACCAACGTCAGCCCCGCTCTGACGGCGGTCGACGGCGCAATCATTCAGGGTTCGCTGTTCAATGCGGGCCTCCTTGCTCCCTGCCTTACGACCAACCCAACCGTGACCATCGGAGGCGTCGATGGGACGGTCTCCTACGCGGGATGGGTCACCGATTCCGTCGCTGGTCTGTACCAGATCAACGTGCAGCTCCCGGCCACGACCGGATCGACTCTGTATCCTTACTACCCTCTGACAACGTCTCCGATTACCACGCTCACTGCTCCGGTGCAGTTACCCGTTCAGGTCACTGTCGGCACCCAGACCAGCCAGAACAACGTTATGGTTTGGGTGGCTCCGCGGCTCAAGGTGACCGGCCCGACCGGCTCCGCTCTGAACGCGACTGTCGGCGTGGCGTACTCCGCCACCGTCACGGCAACCGAAGGGACGGCTACCTATCGCTACGCGGTTACCTCCGGCGTGCTTCCTGCCGGCGTGACCATCAACACGTCGACGGGAGTGATCTCGGGAACCCCCGGGGCTAACAGCGGCGGTTCCTACAAGATCACCGTGACCGCGACCGATTCCGCGAACACCCCGGTAACCGGAACGGTGACTTTCACGATCAACGTCGCCGCGGGGCTGTTCCTGAGCGCGAGCGGTGTTGCTGGAACCAGCACCTTCGGCGTGGCCGATGCAACCGCCAGCCAGATTCTGACCCCGACAGGTGGAACTTACCCATACACCTTCGTAGTCACGGTCTCGCAGCCTTCCGCTGGATCGGCGCCTCCCACAGGCATGACGTTCGTTCCGACAGGCGGCACGTCATCTTCGAACGGTTCTGCTGGACGCGTGGTGACGTCAGCAGCGACCCCGGCCGGCGTGTATCAGGTTACTGTCACGGCGACCGATTCCAGCAGCACGCCGCTGACGGGCAGCATCACGTTCGATATCACCGTCAACATGGCGGTGAGCTACACGGCCCCAGCTTCGGCGGCGGCCGGGTCTAGCACGACGATCACCACTGTGTCGGCGACGGGAGGGTCGGGCAGTTACTCGTACACTCTCGATCCGAGCAACACCACAAATGCGTCGGATCTCTCGCTCAATTCCAGCACTGGAGTCCTGACAGCCGGCACCGCCACGGCCACCGCGGGCATGTCAGTGATCGTTGACGTAACCGATACCGGCGCTGCCAATACGGGCGCCGCGACGGTCGCCCCGCAAGCCACAACAACAATTACCGTGGTGATCACAGCCGGCGGCTAGATCGCTGGATCGACTTGAACCAACTTCGGCGGCGGGAGATCAAACTCCCGCCGCCGATTTGTTTTCGAGGCCCACCAATTCGCGAAGAATCCTCAGCGCAACTTCCTTCCCTCGCTCCCCCACCTCTCCAATCGGCCCTACGCAACCAGGGCACCCGGAATCGCATGGGCACGCGGCGACCAATTGGAAAGCGCCTTCGAGCAATGGTGGCGTGAGACGGAACAGCGCCGAACTCTGGCCGATGCCGCCTGGATAGTTGTCATACAGGTATAAGTTCGGTTCGAAGGCGCGCTCGGCGATGTCCTCGGTGATCGAAATTCCAAGGTCGCGCGGATCGCACATGACGTGGAGCGCGCCAACGGTACGCAAGAGAGTAGCCAGTCCGACAAGCCCCCCTTGACGTTCCGTCGGGGTCAGATCGGCGAATCTCTGAAGGAACGTGGCCGGAAAATGCAGCCAGAACGCGGTGGTGTGCATCTCCTGCTCCGGCATCGATAAATTCCCCGCGCCGACATTCTCCATGGTGTAAAACTTAATCTTCTTGAAGCCGACGATCTGTCGGTTGAGCCGCACGTCGCC
>JASHRP010000248.1 GCA_030037375.1 Bryobacteraceae bacterium
CGCTGCCGCTCCTGAAGGAAATACTCCGTGGCTCCGGGTAACGAGCTTTCCGGTACCGCGGATGGATCGATGCGGCGCAGCCAGGTCGCGATCTTTGCGCTGCTCTTGTGCCGGAGCACTAGAAACTGGAGCGACTCCGGAAGCATCACCAGCATGGCGATGCCGCCAGCCAGAGGCAGCGCACCACCAAAATAAAATATCGATCGCCAACCGTAATGCGGAATCATCCAGCTCGCCAGGAATCCTCCCAACGCGGCGCCGATCGTGAATCCGTTGGACACGATCATCATGGTGATGACGCGCAGACGCCTGGGCGCATACTCGCCGACCAGGGCCATCGAATTCGGCATGATCGCGCCTAGCCCGATTCCGGCGATGAAGCGGATGAGAATGAGCTGATCGAACGAAGCGGCGCGCGCCGTGGCGATAGTGGTGAGCGAGAAAAAGAAGCATGAGCCGATCAGTACAGGACGGCGGCCGATGCGGTCGGCCAGCATGCTCAGCAGCAGCGATCCCACCAGGACGCCTTTGAGCGCGGCGCTAAGCAGACGGCCGAAAGCCGGATCGGATATGTGCCATTCGGGACGGATCGCGGGTCCGGCGTAACCCATTGCCTGCACGTCGAATCCATCCAACATGAGGCAGACGCCACAAAGAATGAATACGCCTAGCTGAAACGCGCTGAGCTTTCTCCCGTCAATGAATTCAGCGACATCGATACGCGTGGGAGTCTGCATGGCCGGACCGGTCGAGCGCAGGAATCAGTATACATTCTATGGTAAGAAGAAGGGATTTCCACGTTGAGAGACTTCTCGCGCGCGGTTCTCATCCTTTTGTTATGCAGTGCCGTGGTCCTTTGGGGCCAGGGCGTTTCAACGTCGCAAATCAAGGGCACGGTTGTGGACCAATCGGGTTTGGCGGTGCCGGGCGCGTCGGTTAAATTGACGCAGACCGATACCGGCGCGGTGCGGACCACGACCACCAACGACTCCGGCGCATATCTGCTTCCGGATTTGTCCGTCGGGCCGTACGAGCTGGACGTGTCCAAGCAAGGATTCGCCGATTACCAGCAAAGCGGAATTACTCTGGAGGTCGGCGTCAATCCGACCATCGACGTGTTTATGGAAGTGGGCCAGCCCGGAGAGACGGTCGACGTAACCGCGAATTCGTCGATGGTGGAGACGCAAACCGCGGGCATGAGCCAGGTGATCGACCGCGAGAGAATCCTTGATTTGCCCTTAATCGGCAGGCGTCCGGCGGACTTGATCCAGCTTGCCGGAGCAGCGTCGCCGGGAAGCGATCCCAATCAGCTCTCGAGCCGCAATTACCCCAACATCGAATCGTATTCGGTGGCCGGAGGACTGGCGACGGGGACGTCGTACATGCTGGACGGATCGATGTACAACGACGTTTACACCAACGCCAGTCTGCCGCTTCCGTTTCCCGACGCGCTGCTGGAATTCTCCGTGCAAACCGGAGCACTAACGGCACAGTACGGAATGCATTCGGCCGCGGCGGTGAATGCGCTGACGAAATCCGGCGGCAATCAATGGCACGGGGTCGCGTTCGAGTTCGTGCGAAACTACTTGTTCGACGCGCGGCAGCCCTTCTCGACCACACCGGATTCGCTTAGAAGGAATCAGTTCGGCGGCGGGATCGGCGGACCGGTCAAGAAGGACCGGCTGTTCTTTTTCGGCGCCTACCAGCAGACCGATACGCGCAATAGTCCGAGCTCGACCATCGCGTACGTTCCGACGGCCCAGGAAGAGAGCGGTAATTTTAGCGTGGTTACGTCCAAGACGTGCCAAGCCAGTCCGATCACACTGGTGAATCCGCAAAGCCACGAGCCGTATCCAGGCAATCAGATTCCGGTGACTCAGTTATCGCCGGTGGCGCTGGCGATCGCGCAGAAGCTTCCCGTGCCGCAGGATCAGCAATGCGGCGAGTACACTTACGGTCTTCAGGTGAAGGACGACGAACACTTCGGCGTGGGCAAGGTCGACTACTCCTTGAACCCGAACCACACGATGTTCGCGCGCTACGTGGGGACGCAGGACGCTGAGCCTTCACCCTACAGCCTCAGCCACAATCTGCTCGCGACCTCGGCGGCCGGGTACGACGATTTCGACCAATCCTTGACGCTGGGCGATACCTACTTCATCAAAGGTTCGCTGGTAAACAATTTCCGGGCGACGATGGACCGCACCGCGATCGCGCGCATCGCTCCTTCGTTCTTCGGCCCGCAGTCCGTCGGAATTAATATTTATAGCTATTTGCCGGACTTCACGAGCCTTTCTTTGCCCGCGCCTTATTTTTCGATCGGGAATCAGCTAGCCGGTCCGGCCACATACCGGACAACCACGCTTCAAGGCAGTGACGATTTCGGCATCGTGCATGGTAATCATCAATTGGCGTTCGGCGCAAACCTGGTGCACTGGAACTCGAACACGTACGCGAATGCGCTCGATATGGGTCAGCTTGCATTCACAGGCCAGGGATACACCGGCTTTGCTCTGGCGGATTTCTTCACGGGGAATCTTTCGAGCCTGACGGAAGCCGCGCCGAACAATTTGTTCGTGCGGGATTGGTATTTCGGGTTGTATGCGCAAGACGCCTGGAAACTGAAGCCTGGAGTGACCGTGACCTACGGACTGCGCTGGGAGCC
This sequence comes from Bryobacteraceae bacterium, assembly GCA_030037375.1. Taxonomy (GTDB): domain Bacteria; phylum Acidobacteriota; class Terriglobia; order Bryobacterales; family Bryobacteraceae; genus Palsa-187. The sequence continues at coordinate 2,666 of JASHRP010000248.1, forward strand.
CTTCTTTCCGATGACCTTCGCCAACGGCGACGTCTATCACTTCGACCTGAATGCATTTCTGAACGGAACGCGAACCACGCAGTTCGCGAACGCTCCTCCAGGTTTGTTTTATCCGGGCGATCCCGGATTTCCGGATAAAGCCGGAATGAACAATCAGTGGAGGCAGTTCGCTCCGCGCATCGGCCTGGTATTCGATCCGAAGGGCAATGGGCAGATGTCGATTCGCGCGGCTTACGGTATTTTCTATGACACGATTCCGGCGCAGTATAACCTCAATACGGTGACTGCGCCGCCCTGGGGCGACCGGACAACGATCGTGGATCCCCCGGGCGGGCTAGCGAATCCATTCGCGGGACAGCCGCAAGGCAATCCTTTCCCGCTGGTGTTCAATGCCAGCGCGCCGTATTCTCTGTACGGGACCTTCAATACGTTCAACTACAATACGTTTCCGCCTTATGTCGAGCAGTGGAACGTCAGCGTGGAGCGGCAGATTCGCGCCGATTGGTTGCTGCGCATGGGATATCTGGGCAATCAAATGGTGCACCTTCCCGGAGCTCGGGAGATTAATCCGGCATCGGGAACGGGAACGTGCGCCTCGAACGATGCGACGTGCTTGCTGGCCAGCACAAATGAACGGCGGCTGCTGAGTCAATTGAATCCGACTTACGGAAAATATTTCGGCTACGTGGATACGTGGGACGACAGCGGGACGGGTAGTTATAACGGGCTGCTTGTATCGGTGCAAAAGCGCATCAATCATGGACTGACGTTTCTGGCGAATTATACTTGGTCGCATTGCATCAGCGATCCGGTGAACTTATTTCCCAATTCGGGCGGAGGCGATTCGCAGGTTTACATTTTCCCCGGGCGCAAAGCCGATCGTGGGAACTGCAATACCTCGGGAACGGATCAGCGGCATGTGGGCAATTTGAGCGGTATCGCGGAAGCGCCGCAGTTCACGAACAAATGGATGGCTTTGATTGTCACCGGCTGGAGGCTTTCGGCGGCGGCGACCGCGGCATCGGGCGAGTTTTATACCGTGACGACGGGCGAAGACAACGCGTTCTCGGGTGTCGCCGGCCAAAGACCGAGGCAAGTGCTGACAAACGTCTACGGCAACTGGACTGCCGGGGATTGGATCAATCCTAATGCCTTTGTTCAACCGGCGAATTTCGCCTACGGCAACGCCGGGCCGGGCATCATCGAGGGGCCCGGGTTGCTGATGATCAACGCCGGGCTATCGCGCCAGTTTCCCCTGTTCGAACATCAAAGCATTGAGCTGCGGCTGGAAGCCGAGAACGCGCTCAATCGCGTGAATCTGGGCGCGCCGATTCTGACTATGAACAGTCCGCTGTTCGGACAGATTACCAGCGCTGGTCCGGCGAGGATCATGCAACTCGCCGTGAAGTACGTATTCTGAAATCTGTTATCGTAGCCCAAGATGGGCACAGAGCAAGACGGCAAGCAGACTGTCCGATCGTTCTACGAGGCGTTTTTGCGCCGGGATGTGGACGCTGTCAGGGCGCTGGCGGATCCGCAAATCGAGTGGACCTCGGCGGAGAACTTCATCTACGCCGACCATAGCCCGTATGTTGGCGTCGATGCTGTCCTGAATCTGATCTTCGGACGCCTTTTTTTCGATTGGGACAATTTTTCGATGGACGTGAGGGAGATTCTCGGCGGAGGAGAAATCGTTATCGCCAACGGCCGTTTCCGCGGCACGTTCCGCGCCAACCGCGCGCCGATCGACGCGCAGTTCGTGCAGGTGTTTCAGTTCAGGGATGGCAAGATCGCGCGATGCCAGATGTACACGGACACCGCGCAGTTCAAGGATGCGATCGGCCAAATCCATTCCGCGCGCGCTTGAGCGCAGGCTGGCTCAATTGGTGACGTCAATCAATTCGTAACGTCTACGGTCCGGCTGTCGTCGCGAACCGGCAGGTACATGTCGTACCACCATTTCTGCGCGGCGCTGCTTTCGTACTTCTTCAGCGCATCCTGGCTATCGAACTCCATGACGATGGCGGTTTTGTAACCATCCGCGCCTTGATACTTCAGGTTCTTGGTCCAAACGCGTTTGATCCCGGGATACCGCATGGGAAGCTGCTGCGCGGCGTCGATGACGGCTTTGACCTGCTCCGGCGTGGCGTCGACTTTCCATTTGATGTTGACGATGTGGATGACGGTGGTGGGCGCTTGCGCGAAGGCGGCGTGGGCGAGGGCAAGCATCGCGAACAGATAAAGAAATAGCCGAGTAAGCCTTCTCAGACGGACCGGATTCATATCCCGATGATGGCACGGGATCGGTCCCTGCTTTGGTGGGAGTGCTACCTATGAGGATCTTGGGAGATCAGGTGTCAGGAATCCTATGGCAGGCCGCCAGCGCTTGGCGTTCCATTTGTAGACAGGCAGTAGTTGTTCTCGAAAGCGGCCAGCAACTCGGGTACCCTTTCTAGACGAAGGTACAGGTCCCCGGGATCCTTGCTTTTGGGATGCTTAAACTTTTCCTCCACTATGCTCCTGGGGCAATGAAGATTCGGCGGCGCGGTTGGCCTTTGCCAAGAAGTAACACGATGGCGCCCCAATCGAACTGATCACCACCCCAAAAGTCGGCCTATGCCGTCCCGGTCTGAAAGGTTCGGCCCTTGACTGAAATTCTCTGCGGCTTCCCGCCTTCTTTTGGCTGAGCGATGAGATCATTAGCAGGGCCAATTGTCGGGCATCTTCATCGTCGGCATTCCGGCCAAAGTCATTTCCGCTGCGACCAGCATTTCGCAGGCGTCTCCCGTCTGTTTCTTCGTCATTGTGACAACCTAGCAGGTCCATTCAATCTCTCGCTCTGCCCTTATCCTCGCATTGTCGCGGCGGATTCGCGCCGCATTGAGACGTTATTGGTCCTGCCGTTATAGATCGTCAGAAAATTACCCACCGGTTTTCTTATACGAGTACAATGAGTATCGTGTACGAAGGCGCCGCCCGAGTAACGGAATCACAGCGGCGGCTTTAAGGGAGATTCCATGAACGTAACCCAAATGATCGCCGAGCTTCACCAGGAACGCGAGGCTTTGACCGCAGCCATGGCCGTGCTTGAAAAGATCGCGCAAACGAGGGGCAAACGGCGGGGCCGTCCTCCGGCATGGCTGGCCGGGTTGACGGCGAGCAAAACGGGTGCTCCGAGGGCAAAAAGAGTCGTGAGCGCGGCGACGAAAAAGAAAATGGCGCTGGCGCAACGCAAACGCTGGGCCGTAGCTAAGAAAAACGCAAAAGAATCGTAATTGAGCCGGCGCGGATTAACCGGGCGGCAGAATTTGAGAGATGTCATTGTAGATGACAAATACAATGACCATCATCAGAAACACCAAACCGGCTCGAATAACGGCTTCGCGGACTTTGAGGTCGAGATCGCGCCGCATGGTCATTTCAATCAGCAGCATTAGAATCCCGCCTCCATCCAGAATCGGCACCGGCAGAAGATTCACGATG
>JASHRP010000249.1 GCA_030037375.1 Bryobacteraceae bacterium
CTGTTCCGCGCAAGCTGTTCTGGCGTTACCACTACAACGCCCAGCGGGCCATGCGCGACGGCGATATGAAATACCTCCGTATCGCCGCCAACGAATTTCTGTTTAACGTTGTCGACGATCCGCTGGAGCGCGCGAACCTGAAGGGCCGGCAACCGGAAGTGTTTCATCGAATGATTAAGGACTACGAGGCATGGGACGCAACAATGCTCCCAGACATGAACGGCGTGAATACCAGTCCGTTGGGGTATGCTGACGAGCTCGCGGATCACTTCGGTGTAACGCGGCCGCCGGCGCGAGGAGGTCCGCCTCGAGGCCCGCAAACCGGTGCGGTAAAATGAGACTTACATGACCCTCGACGAACTGCAACGCGAATACACCTCGCTCCGCCAGCAGGCCGACGCTGTGCGGAGCTATCTTTGACGCCCCCAAACGCAAATCTCAATTAGACGAGCTGGAAGTTCAGATTAACGCCGCGGACTTCTGGTCCAATCCTGAAAAAAGCCAAAAGGTGATGCAGGAGCGGAAGCGTCTGGAGGAGCAGGTCGCGCAGGACGCCAGAATCTCCGGCATGACTTCGGATCTCGAAACGCTGTTTGAGCTCGCGCAGGAAGGTGAGAACGTCAATGGCGATTTGGAGCGCGAAATCGGCGGGCTTTCGAAGCATCTCGAAGCGCTCGAAACGCAGATGCTGCTTTCCGGCGAGAACGACGGCCGTAGCGCTATCGTGACAATTCACCCCGGCGCGGGCGGCACGGAAAGCCAGGACTGGGCGGAGATGCTGCTGCGCATGTATTTGCGCTGGGCGGAACGCAACCGCATGGAAACGGTGGTGACGGATCGCCTGGAAGGCGAAGGCGCGGGAATCAAATCCGTGACGTTCGAAGTGAACGGCGAAAACGCGTATGGATTGCTACAGAGCGAGGTCGGTGTGCACCGGCTGGTGCGGATTTCGCCGTTCGACGCCAACGCCCGGCGCCATACGTCGTTCGCGTCCGTGTTCGTATATCCGCAGATCGACGATGAGATCAAGATCGACATCCGGCCGGAAGATTTGCGCGTGGACACTTTCCGCGCGTCGGGCGCGGGGGGCCAGCACGTCAACCGCACCGATTCGGCGATCCGCATGACGCACCTGCCAACGGGAATCGTGGTGCAGTGCCAGAATGAGCGCAGCCAGCACAAGAATCGCGCCAGTGCGATGAAACAGCTCCGCGCCAAATTGTACGAGTTCGAGTTGGAGAAAAAGCAGGCCGAGGAGCGGAAGCTGGAAGATACCAAGCTGGAGATCAACTTCGGCAGCCAGATCCGCAGCTATGTGCTTGCGCCGTACCGGCTGATCAAGGATCATCGGACCAAGCTCGCGGTAGGCGACGTGGACCGCGTGCTCGACGGAGACCTGGATGCGCTGATTCACGCCTTCCTCGTCTACAAGAAGACCGGGAAGACGGCTTCGGATAAGGATGAACCTCTCGATTAGCGAAGCCGCGGCGCGCATTCGCGCGGGAGGGGTGGTCGCATTTCCGACAGAGACAGTTTACGGTTTGGGAGTGAACGCGCTCGATGCGGCTGCGGTTGGGCGAGTCTACGAACTTAAGGGACGGCCGCCGACCAGCCCCTTAATCGTTCACGTCGCTTCGGTCGAAATGGCGCGCAGCGTGGTTTCGGAATGGCCTGCGCTGGCCGACGAGTTGGCGCAGAGGTGGTGGCCGGGGCCGTTGACGCTGGTGCTTCCCAAGAGCCCGGCAATTCCCGAGATCGTTACTTCGGGATTGGCCACCGTCGGGGTGCGCATGCCAAACCATCCGATTGCGCTGGAGCTGATCGAACAAGCGGGCGTGCCCATCGCCGCGCCAAGCGCCAATCGCTTCGGCGGGCTTTCCCCGACCACAGCTGAACACGTTCGCATGGCTTTCGGCGATACCGTGGATGTGATCGACGGCGGGCCATCGCAAGTGGGGATTGAGTCTACCGTAGTGGCAATCGAAGACGGAACGCTGAAGCAGTTGCGGCCGGGAATGATCTCGCTAGGGGAATTGGAGACTGTCGCAAATCCAGAGGGAGCGCATCCTTCGCCGGGAATGCAGCCGCGGCACTATAGTCCGCGCACGCGATTGCTCTTGGTGGACAGTCCACAGGAATTACCGGATCGCGCCGGCGCATATGTCTGGCGTAAGAAATCGGGGCTGGTGGGCTGTAGCGTGCGAATGCCGCCCACGCCCGATGAATACGCCGCGCGGCTCTACGCGGTGCTGCATGAGCTCGACCAACAGCGTCTGCCATGGATCGCGGTGGAAAAGCCTCCGGATACGCCAGCGTGGGCGGCGATCCACGATCGTTTACGGCGTGCGGCGGCGAAAGAGTAGAATTCGTCCACAGCTTTTTCGAGACAAATGCCGCTCCGAAGGTACATCCTAGGAGAGGAGGGTATCCATGGACGCCTTGACCGTGGACCGCTTGCAGTTCGCGTTCACCGCGACGTTCCACTACCTGTTTCCGCAACTCACGATGGGTTTGGCGCTGCTGATCGTGTGGCTGAAGACGGTCGCGCTAAGAACCGGGGACCAGCATTACTCCAACGCGGCGCGATTCTGGGCGAAGATTTTCGCGATCAATTTCGCGGTAGGCGTCGTCACCGGCATCCCGATGGAATTCGAGTTCGGAACAAACTGGGCTGGTTTCTCGAAGGCTTCGGGCGCGGTGATCGGTCAGACGCTGGCGCTGGAGGGCGTTTATTCCTTCTTCATCGAGTCCACTTTTCTCGGGCTATTTCTTTACGGGGAAGACCGGCTCGGTCCGGTGGGGCATTGGGTTTCGGCGGTGATGGTCTGGCTAGGGTCGTGGCTCTCCGGATTCTTCATCGTAGCCACCGACGCGTGGATGCAGCACCCGACCGGGTACACTGTGGCGGCCGGCGGACAAGCCCAGCTCGCGAGCTTCTGGGATTTGATCTTGAACCCCTGGGGCCTGTGGCAGTACCTGCACACGATGATGGGCGCAACGGCGACGGGAGCTTTCGCCATGGCGTCGGCCGGGGCGTTCTACCTGCTGTCAAAACGTGCCCAGGTATACGGCCGCATGTTCATTTCAACCGGTATAGGAACGGCGCTGCTGGCGAGCCTATTTCTGATGGCGACGGGCGACGGCCAAGGCCGGAATATCGCCCGCTTTCAACCGGTCACATTGGCCGCAACGGAGGGTTTGTTCGCCACGGCGCAAGGCGCGCCTATCGCGATCATGGGGCAGCCCGATATCGGCGCTCAGCGGTTAGATAATCCTCTGCTGATTCCGAAGGTCCTCAGCTTCTTGACATACCGGCACTGGGCGGCGGAGGTGAAAGGATTGAACGAATACTCTCGCGATGTCTGGCCGGATAATATCCCGCTGCTGTATTACAGCTTCCACATCATGGTCGGCCTGGGCACGATTTTTATCGCGATCGCGCTGATCTGCGCGATTTGGCTGGCTCGCGGGCGGCTGTATGGTTCGAAGCCGCTGCTATGGCTTTTGCTGCTGGCGCTTCCGTTTCCGTATATCGCGAACACCGCCGGTTGGATGACCGCGGAACTGGGCAGGCAGCCGTGGGTGATTTATGGCGTCATGCGAACGGCCACCGGTCTTTCGGCTACGGTGTCCGCTGGAAACGCGCTGTTTACGCTGATCGGGTTTATGGGCGTGTACATGGTGCTGGGAATGCTCTGGTTGTTCCTGATTTATCGCGAAATCGAGGAGGGGCCGGACGCACTTGGAACGGGCGAGGCGGAGGAGGCGGCATCATGATCGACCTGATCTGGTTCGCCCTCGCGGCGGTGATGATTGCGGGATATGTAGTGCTCGACGGTTTCGATTTGGGCGCCGGAGCGATTCATCTGTTTGTGGCTCGCGACGCGGCCGAACGTAAACTGATTCTGCGGTCCATCGGGCCGGTATGGGATGGCAACGAGGTGTGGCTGCTGGCCGGAGGAGGGACTCTGTTCCTGGCGTTTCCAGCGCTGTATGCGTCGAGCTTCAGCGGTTTCTACCTGCCCTTGATGATGGTGCTCTGGCTGTTGATTCTGCGCGGCGTCTCCATCGAATTCCGCAATCACGTGGAGTCGCCGGTTTGGACTCCTCTGTGGGACGGAGGGTTCTCGATCGCCAGCGCGCTGTTGGCGGTGTTCTACGGGGCCGCTTTGGGCAACGTCGTGCGCGGGGTTCCCTTGAATAGCGACGGCGGCTTCTTCTTGCCTCTATGGACCAACTTCGCGCCGGGAGCGCAGCCTGGCATTTTGGACTGGTACACGATCCTGATCGGAGTGCTGGCGCTGGCGGCGCTTGCGGTTCATGGCGCGCTTTGGGTGCGATTTAAGACCCGAGGGGATTTGAGTGCTCGCGCGGGGAGTTTCGCCTCGAAATGCTGGTGGGCCCTGGGATTGCTGACCATCCTCGCGACTGCGGCGAGTTTCGCCCTGCAACCTCAGATCGGCGCGAATTTCGAGACCTATCCTTGGGGCGCGGTTTTTCCCTTGCTCGGCATCGCTGGATTTATTGGGATGCGGCTCCGGGGTGAGCTCGCAGCGTTTCTGGCATCGTGCACGTATTTGACGGGGATGCTTACCAGCGCGGCCTTCGGCATCTTCCCCTATGTCCTGCCGTCTGTCCCGTCGCCCGGCCTCGGCCTGACAATCCACAACACGGCTGCGCCGAGCCGCAGTCTCGAGATCGCGCTCGCGTGGTGGATACCGGGCATGATCATGGCCGCGGGATACTCGACGTTCGTCTACCGAAAGGCAGGCGGGAAGGTGAGCTGAGCCGCGTTGAAAAGGAAGTGGAGGCTCCTATGCCGCGGACTTTGCTCCGCCTGAGGAAATCCTCCGGTCCAGCAAAGCGGCGATGCCTCCGCCCACCTGATCGACGTACTCGCTCAAGCCGCATGGCTTAACGATGTACAAGTCCACGCCCCTTTGCTCCGCCCGGGTTCTATCGTTGGCTGCCTGCGACGAAGTGAGAATCGCCACCGGGGTTCGTGCGGTTAACCGATTCGCCCGGATCAACAGCAGCAACTCCAGTCCCTGGATGCGCGGAACATTGAGGTCCAGCACAAACAGATCCGGAGCTGTAGTCATCTCGACCACCGCCTTGGCGGCGTCTTCCCCGTTAAGATAATGCTCAAGTGCATGAGCAATTCCGCGGCGTCTTAAGCATTCCCGGAAGACGAGCACATCCGGAGGATTGTCATCCACAATGACGATGCGCGGAACGCTCAATCGCCCTCCATAGCCGGCAGGGTAAAAGAGAAAGTCGCACCCTGGCCTTGGTCCGATTCGACCCAGATCTCGCCTCCATGCGCCTGAACGATCCTCCTGCACAGAGCCAGGCCGACTCCCGTACCGGGGTACTCCACGGTATGAAGCCGTTGGAACAGGGTGAAGATGCGCTGGTGATACATGGGCGCGATACCGATGCCGTTGTCTTTAACCTGGAAGACCCAAAAAGAGTCCCTGCGCCTGGCCAAAATCTCCACCTTTGGGGCCCCGGCGCTACGGTATTTGAGCGCGTTGCCCACCAAATTTTGAAACACAGTAACCAGCCCTATCTTGTTGCCCATCACGATGGGAAACCTGGCGGGATTCCAATCGACAGAAGCGCCAGCGGAGTCGATCGCCGACTGGAGGTTGTTGACGGCCCACTCTACAGCCTCGGAGGTGGCGACCGAAGAGGCGGGCGGATCTTCATTCAGCGCGCGGGCGTACGGCAGCAAGTCGGTAAGCATGCTGTTCATGCGCTTTGCGGCGGCAACGATGTAACCCAGTAGCTGCCGGTATTGTTCCGTCAACCCGTCGCTCGGTTCACTCAGCAG
>JASHRP010000250.1 GCA_030037375.1 Bryobacteraceae bacterium
ATCGCTTCGTCTTCCTCGCGGTCCAGCCGAGCCTCCAGAGCCGTCTTCGCCTCGTTCTCCTCGATCTCCTTCTTGGTCCGATCCAGGTCTACCAGCTCGATCGGAATCGCTTCCCAATCCCCGCTCCGCTCCGCGCTCAGATACCTCACCCGGTCCGGCATGCCCTCGTCCCCGCGAACCACCTGGTACTCGTTGACAATCTGATAACTGCCGTCCTTCAGGTACAGCTTCACCGGATTCCCGAACGCCGAAATCGCGAGCAACGCGGCAATCCCCAACCACTTCATGAAGCTCATTATCTCAATTCCATCTCAATTCCCCATCTCAGTCCTGAACCGGAATCCTCTCCACATGATCGATTACCAGCGACTCCACCGGCACCTTCTTCGGCGTCAACCTCAGCCCGAGCTGCCGTTGAATCGCATCCAAAATGTCCGGGCCTGGAGTTTCGGAAAGGAGTTCCGTCGTCGCCACCGCTCCCGGCGCTGACGGCCTCGGCACATACTCCACATGAACGTCGAATTTCCCCGCGACCCCCGTCGCGTCTTCCGCCGGACCGCCCGCCAATCCTCCCAGAAACGTCGCGATCTCCGGCATCGTCGCGTTCAGCTTCGTCGACCGGAACCATCCGTTCACCGCGATCGTCACCTCGAACCCCGCCCCGTTCCCGTAGTACGGATTCCCCGGCTTCGGCGCGCCAAACCCGTTTTCGTCGATCGTCACCAGTGACCGGAACGCCTCCGTCCGCGTCGCCATGTATTGCAGCGCCGCCTCCCTCCTCGGACTCGGCTTCTCTCCGTCGTCGTTAGCAGCGGGAGCCGGTTTATCGATGGACCTCGGAATCTTCAACCCGCCCTTCGCCACTTCCAGCGCGTACCCCGAAACCTGTTTCGTCCCTTTGTGCGCTGCCAGCTTGAACCGCTCTCTAAGCAACTCCTGCAGCATCGATCGGAAATCCGCGACGCTCGTGCCCACCGGCATCGTCGCGGTAATGTCGTACCCTTGCTCGCCGAGCCAATCCGGTCCCTCGATCCGATCCACCGGAAAATCATAAGCGACCTGAATCACCCGCGGCAGCCGTACGTTCGTCCACGCGATTCGCCCCGGCTCGCCGCCCGATTGATTGAATGGCCCCGCCGGCATCGGCCCGCCGCTCATCGACGCCGTTGGAACGCCCGGCTTCGCCGCCCTCACCGACGCGACATCAAACCTCGGCTGCCCAAATCCCACCCCCGCTGCCAACAGCAACATCAAAAGTCCGCAACGCACGTCATCTACGATATCACATCGTATACTTTCGATTTGCGTTCATTCGCGTTTATTCGCGGCTAAACCAATTGTTCGAGGCTCGACTCCTCCGCCCGGAACCGCCTCACCCATCTGCTCTCCACCAGCACCCCGTGCCCATGCACGCACACCGACTCCGTCACTGCTGGACCCAACAACACCCGATCCTCCGCGCCTTCCCTCAGCGGCATCACCATTCGCTCCAGGCACACCGGGCACCGCTGCCGCAAATCGCTCCACCACCACCGGCATTGCATTCCCGCCCCGATCAGCAGCGCCCCAAACACCACCGCGATTCCCGCCCCGCCAAGCCGCACCTGAATCGCCAACGCGTATGCCGCCATCGACGCCGCCGCGTGCAAACATCCCACGCCGATTCCGTAGCAAACCCATCGCCTGATCGCCGCTCCGCGCCAATGCCGCATCAGCAGCGCCAACCCATACACTCCGATCGCCATCCACACAATCTGCGCCGGCCCCGCCGCTATGTCTATCCGATCGCCCATCGGCCTTGCCACGAACGGTTCGCCCGTTCTCGCCCGAACCTCCGCTTGCACTTCATCCAACCTCGCCGATCCCACGATCCTCGCCCGCGCATACAACCCCTCATACCGGCCGGCATCCTTAAGCGTCGCCATCGACCGCAGCGCGGCGAACTCCCGCCCCGAAATCCCGCCTCCCGACCACGGGCTCCGTCCTTCCACCGACAGCTCCACTTCTCCCGGGTGCTGCACCTGCCGCACGCGCACGATCATCGCATCCACGATCTCCCGCCGCGCCGGACTCAGCGCGGACACCATCGCGATCGCCACCAGCAACACCACCGGCTGCACCCATGCCGGCGCCAACACCCGATGCGCCCCCACCAATCGCGCAAGCCCGCTCCAATCTCCGCCCAACTCTCGCAGCGCGATCCTCGAACTTCCACGCCCTCCAAACCTCGCCCGAGCCTTCCCCCTCGCCGCCCTTCCCGTCAGTCCCGATTCGCGATAGTCCTCAGCCGCGCGCTCCAGGTGAAACTCGCGCTCCTCGCGCACCCGCGCGCGAATTTCCAGCCACTCCCGCAGCGCGGTCATCAATCGCGGCACGTCACGCCCTCCTCCTCATGCTCTTCTTAAGACGCGGCCCATCGCCAATTGAAACTTCCGCCAGCCCTCTTGCTCTGTCTCCAATTGCTCCCCGCCGCGCCGTGTCAGCGAATAAAACCGAGCCTTCCGATTGTTCTCGGACCGCCCCGCCTCCGATCGGATCCATCCCTTCTTCTCCATCCGATACAGGCACGGATACAGCGACCCCTCATCCACCACGAACCACTCATCGGATAGCTCTGCCAACCGCCGCGATATCGCGTAACCATGCTGCGGCCCCGCCGTCAAGATTCGCAGCACCAGCAGATCGAGCGTCCCCTGCAACAACCCAATGCTGGACTGCTCTTGTTCCTTGGACATTAGTTCTCCACGGGCTTCTCTTCTACATGATCGATCACCAGCGCCTGAGCCGGCCGCTTCGTCACCTCCAGCTTCAACCCAAGCTGGCTCCCGATCGCCTCTTCGATCGAAATCG
>JASHRP010000251.1 GCA_030037375.1 Bryobacteraceae bacterium
GCATCTCTTCCGCCGCTGGCGCGACCCCGATCGCGCGGACGCGGAGCTGGATGCGGAGGTTCGGTCTTATTTCGACGAGATCGTCGAGCGCAACGTCGGGCGAGGCTTGACGCTTGAAGAAGCGCGCCGCGCGGCGAGGTTGCAATTCGAAGGTCCCGAGCAGGTAAAGAGGCGGGTCCGGGAGGCGCGTGTGGCAAATTCACTCGAAACCGTGTTGAGCGACACACGGTACGCGCTTCGCACTCTGCGAAAGAATCCCGGATTCGCATTCGCCGCGGTGCTCGTGCTGGCTCTCGGGATCGGCGCAGCCGCCTCAATCTTCAGCATTGTGAACGCTGTCCTCTTGCGGCCGTTGCCCTATCGGAATCCGGACCGCCTCGTCTCCATCTCCGCTATGGTCGTCCAGGGCGGCCGGTTCGTTCCGGCCCGCACGGTCACGTTAAACGAGGTCGAGGCCTGGCGCAGCCTGAGCGCCTCCTTCGAATCCATCGGCAGCTTCGTCTTCACCGCGTTCCCCGCCGTTGTGGGCGATCGACCGATGCGCCTCGTGGCGATTGGCGCGGATCGCGAGCTTCTCTCCACCCTCGGCGTGGAACCAGCCCTCGGTCGCAACTTCGCTGGAAGCAGCTCCCTCGCCGACCAGTCGGTAATCATCAGTCACAAGTTGTGGTCCACAGCCCTTCACGGCGATACCGCTGCCATTGGTCGTTCGATTCTCCTCGATGGCGCGCGCTCCACGGTTATCGGCGTTCTCCCCGCCGGTTTTCAGTTCCCGCGCAGCGACGTCTCATATTTTCCCGAAGACCCCGACGTGCTACTCCCGATTGCAAACATCGCGGATAGCTGGGGACGCGATTCCGCCCAATGGTTCGCGATCGCGCGACTCAAGCCGAACGTGACTGTCTCTCACGCCCAAGCGGAGTTGAACGCGCTCACGCCTCGGGTCACGCAGCAACCCGGGTTCAAGGCGCGCGTTTCGGCGCTCGACGCTGAGACCACCTTTGCGGTGCGTACTCCGTTGCTGATTTTGTTTGTCGTCTCTATCGTGCTATTGCTAATCGCCTGTGCCAACATCATGAATCTATTGCTTGCCCGCGCTCCGGCCCGCCAGCGCGAGATCGCCATCCGGATATCTGCGGGAGCCACGCGATGGCGTCTGATTCGACAGATGCTGACGGAAAGCTTCTGCCTGGCAACGCTCGGCGGCGTGTTCGGCCTCGCGCTCGCCTGGAGCCTCACCGGTCTTCTGGTTCGCGCCTCGCCCACGCATTTACCCGTCACTGGACGCGTCAACATCGACCTCGTGGTATTCGGATTCACCTTCGCCATCTGCACAGCCACGGCCCTGTTCGCGGGACTCCTTCCGGCAATACGCGTGTCGCTCGAACGCCCGACCCTGCTCGGCAGTCTGGGAAACCGCGATTTCGGCGGGCGCGCGTTCGCGCGTTTCCAGCACGTACTTACGGTCACCCAGGTCGCGCTCGGATTCGCGCTTCTTGCCACCGCGGCCCTTCTCACCCACAGCTTGCTGCGCCTCAGCTCCGTCAATCCCGGCTTTCAAACAGAAGGCGTCGTCGGATTTGAATTCGCCATTCCAGGCTTCAGCGGAGCGCTCCCGCCCGGCACTTCCTTCGCGAAGCATCGCCAGCTCATTCAGCACATGCTCGAAGCCACGCGGACTGTTCCGGGCGTGCGGTCCGCCGGATTCATCACATTCCTCCCTCCCGAGACGAGAGCTGGCGCATTCGTCCCCTTCTTCAATGCCGGTCAGGGAACTCGGGTTCCTCTGTTCAGCAATTCTCAAATCGCCAGCGAAGGCTACTTCAAAACGATCGGTGTGCCGATTCTCAGGGGCCGCGATTTCACCAGCGCTGACACCTCCGATGCGCCGCTGGTCGCCATCATCAACGAGACCTTCGCGCGGCGCTATTTCGGCCCGGTGAATCCGTTGGGGCAGAGGATCTCTCCTTTCGATCCTCGGAATCCGCGTTATCAAATCGTCGGCGTCGTCGCCGATATGCACGATCGCGGTCTCAGCGTGAATCCCATCGCCACCGTGTACCTTCCCTATCGACAGAGCGTGCGCGGCTACGGCTCCATCGCGGTCCGCACCAACCTGCCGCCGGAAGCATTGATCCCGGAACTGCGCGCACGCATCAGTCAAGTCGATTCGTCCGTGCCCGTGACCAATTTCACAACCATACAGACGCGGATCCATAAAACCTTGGACGAACCACGTTTCTACGCTCTGCTCGCCGGAGCCTGCGGCGTCATGGCGGCCCTGTTTGTGACCCTCGGCTTGTACGGCGTTGTCGCTTACTCCGTCTCGCGGCGCACGCCTGAGATCGGTGTCCGCATGGCTCTCGGAGCTTCCGGTCTCAGCATCCTCGGCCGAGTTCTTCGGCAAGGCCTATGGGTGGCCGTCCTCGGAGTCGCCGCCGGATTGGCGCTCTCGCTCGCGGCCTCGAAGATTCTCGTGAATCTGCTATTCCAGGTAAAGCCGAACGACCCTCCCACGCTCGCTGTCGCCGCGGCCCTGGTTCTCGCCGTAACGCTTCTTGCAAGCTTCATCCCCGCTCGCCGGGCCAGCCGCGTCGACCCGGTCGTCGCGCTGCGCCAGGAATAAGATCGCGATTCAACCGCGGCGGGTTTTCCGTGCCCTATCATAGAAGATTCCCCGCATGCCCAAGCGAATTACCTACAAGAGAGCCGGTGTCGATATCGATGAAGCCGGCCGCGCCGTCGCTTCCATCCGCACCATGGCGCGCCGCACCTTCACTTCGAACGTGCTCACCGATATCGGCAGCTTTGGCGGCGGCTTCCGCCTCAAGGGCTACGCCGATCCCGTTCTGGTTTCCTCCGCCGACGGCGTCGGCACCAAAATCAAGCTCGCTTTCCTAACCGGCGTTCATTCCACTATCGGCGAGGATCTGGTCAACCACTGCGTGAACGACATCGCCGTTCAAGGCGCGGAGCCGCTCTATTTTCTCGATTACTTCGCCGTCGGCAGGCTCGAAGCGAAGGTCGCGGCGCAAGTCGTCTCCGGCATCGCGCGCGGCTGCAAGTCTAACGGCTGCGCCCTCATCGGCGGCGAGACCGCCGAAATGCCTGGTCTCTATGCTGAAGGCGAATACGATCTCGCCGGATTCATCACCGGCGTTGTCGAACGCAAACGCATGCTCACCGGTGCGTCGATCAAGGCCGGCGATATCTTGCTGGGACTTCCCTCCACCGGTCTCCATACCAACGGCTACTCTCTTGCCCGCATGCTTCTGTTCGAAGTCGCCGGCCATCACGCCGGCACGCAGTTAGCCGAACTCGGCGGCTCCGTCGCCGAGGAGCTGCTCAAAATTCATCGCAGCTACCTCGCTCCCATCCGCGCCCTTCACGATGCCGGTCTGCTCAAAGGAGCCGCGCACATCACTGGCGGCGGCATCACCGAAAACACTCCCCGCATCTTGCCGAAGGGCCTGGGAGTGCGCATCAAAACCGGCTCCTGGCCCGTGCTGCCCATCTTCGATCTATTGCGCAAAATCGGCCGCATTCCCGAAAACGATTGGCGGCGCACATTCAACCTCGGCATTGGCATGATCCTGGTGATTTCGCCCCGTCGCGTCCAGGATGCCATACGCATTCTCGGCTCACTCCGCGAACCGTTTTACGAAATCGGCGAAGTCGTCCGCGGCCGCGGTGTTGCTTATAAATGAGACGGTTGGGAATCCTGATCTCCGGCCGAGGCTCCAACTTCGCCGCCATCGCCGACTCCATCGATCGAGGCCGCCTGGACGCCGAAATCGCCGTCGTCATTTCAAATCACGCCGACGCGCCTGGCTTGGTCGTCGCGCACAACCGTGGCCTCCGCGCTATTGCCTTGCCGTCCCTCGGTCTCGATCGCGAGGTCTATGACCGCCAGCTTATCTCCGAGCTCCGGCAGGCCAACGTCGAACTCGTCTGCCTCGCCGGCTATCTGCGCATTCTTAGCGGCCGCTTCATCCGTGAGTTTCCCCAGCGCATCCTCAACATCCATCCCTCTTTGCTCCCCGCCTTTCCCGGCCTCGACGCGCAGCATCAAGCCGTCGCGCACGGCGTCAAGTTTTCCGGCTGCACCGTGCACTTTGTCGACGAAGGCCTCGATTCCGGCCCGATAATCAAGCAAGCCGCCGTTCCCGTGCTCGATGAAGATACCGCGGAAACTCTCGCCTCGCGCATTATCAAAGAGGAGCACCGCATCTATTCGGAAGCCATCGCGCTTGTGCTTTCCGGCCGCTACCGCATCGACGGCCGCCGCGTCATCGCTAGCGAACAACTCTGATCGTCCAAAAATCGCTGGCGAGATTTTCGTCCGTTAAATATCCGTACGGAATCGTGAAGTACCCGCCCATGCCCCAATCCGATCCCCACGAATTCCGCGCCAGGAATCGCTGCGTCCCATCGTCGTAGCCCACCGCCATCACGGCGTGTCCGCCCAGCGCCGTCTCCGATTCTGCCGGCATCGGCGCCACGCCCGAATGCGCGACATCGTCGCTTTCGAAGCTCTCATACACCGTGATCCCGAGCACGAACGGAAACCCCGCGGCCAGGCACGTCTTGAGCTGTCCGGCGTCCTGCGGAATCCTGCTATAGCTGACCGCCGGGTGAGTCTTCGCGATTTTGTAGCACGGCGCGGCGGGACGCGTGGCAAACTGGTCCTCGAAATACGGCCACAGCGTTTCGGGGCACACTCCCTGCGAGCCGACGCTCTTGATGCCATCGCGAATTTGCGCTCCGGAGTCGGACGCTACGCTATTCTCCATCACCCGTTCGTTGTAGTAAATGAACAGCCGCGACGGCGTGAAGACCTGCGTCAACTGTTGCTTGCGCTGGTCGAATTCGATCGCTCCGGCGATCGCATTGGCCGTGCAGCTCCCGAGCTGGCCTTGATCGTAAACCGCCGGACACTGCGCCCGCAGATCCACCGAAGCGGGCAGCGCGGCGGCGCGCTTCGGAAGTTGCAACACGCGGTCGCGAGCGTCGGGAACGTCGGGAATCCAACCATAGCTTCCAAGTTTCCTGGTCGTCATGCCCGGACGGTAGCCCGTGCGCGGCGTCATGCCCGCTAGCTAAATCGCCATCGCCCTGAAATCGCGTGAGAAAGCGTTTCTCGCTAGATCGTTATTTCGCGGTGAGAAAAACCGTCGCCGGCAACAACTAT
>JASHRP010000252.1 GCA_030037375.1 Bryobacteraceae bacterium
TCGTGTTGCTCATCGCCTGCGCCAATGTCGCGAATCTTCAATTAGTTCGCGCCGAGGCACGGCAGCAGGAGCTCGCGATCCGCGCCGCGCTCGGTGCGGGATGGGGCCGCATCGTGCGAGAGCTTTTATTCGAAAGCCTTGTGCTGGGATTGATCGGCGGAGTCATCGGGGTCGGCCTCGCCTACGCCGCGCTGCGTTTGCTGGTCGCGCACGGGCCCGCGAATCTGCCGCGTCTGAGCGAGGTCTCCCTGGACACCACAGCGCTCGCTTTCAGCCTTGTGATCTCGCTCGCTTCGGGCCTCCTCTTTGGACTCATTCCCGCGCTCAAGTACGCCGGGCCGAGAATTTCGCTCGCGCTCGGCAGCGGACGCACGGTAAGCATGAGCCGTAACCGCCGGCGCGCTCAGGAGGCGCTGGTCATCGCGCAGGTCGCTCTCGCGCTGGTTCTGCTGATTAGCGCCGGTCTCATGCTGCGGACTTTCGCGAGCTTGCGAACGGTCGCGCCGGGATTCACCCACGCGGATCAAATTCAGACGCTGCGAATCGCGTTCCCTACCGCGCTCGCGCCAGACCCGGCTGCGACCGTTCAGGCGCAGCGCGAAGTTGTAAGGAGGCTCGCGGCGATTCCGGGAACCTCATCCGTTGGCTTCTCCATGTACCTGCCCATGGAAGGCCTCGATGAAGATTGGGACGAAATGTTCGCGGAGGGAAAGACCTACGGCTCCGGGGAAAATCCCGTGCGCATGTACAAATTTATCTCGCCGGGTTTCTTCGAAGCGATGGGCACGAAGCTCGTCGCCGGCCGCGATTACACATGGACGGATGTTGAACAGGCTCTGCCCGCAGTCATCATCTCTGAAAATTATGCGCGGGAGCTATGGGGCTCCGCGCCGGCCGCCATCGGAAAGAGAATCCGCCACGGCCCGGGAACACCGTGGCGCGAGATCGTCGGCGTCGTCGAGGATGTGCGTAACAACGGCGTTCAGGAACAACCGCCTTCCATCGTGTACTGGCCATCGCGCGTCGATAAGATGTATCCCTCCAGCGCCGCGCCAATGACGCTGCACAGCCTGACGCTGGTGCTGCGCAGCAATCGCGCGGGAACCGCAGCTTACGCGAACGAAATCCGCCAGGCAATCTGGTCCTGGAATTCGAATTTGCCTGTGACGGCTGTGCGCACCATGCAGCAGATCTACGACCGCTCTCTCGCACGGACGTCCTTCACCATGGTGATGCTGGGCCTCGCGAGTTCCATGGCGCTGTTGCTCGGAATCGTCGGAATCTACGGCGTGATCGCTTACACGGTCTCACAGCGGCGCCGCGAGATCGGCATTCGTGTCGCCCTCGGCGCGCGGCAACGCGAGCTCAAGAAAATGTTCGTGCGCGACGGGGTGACGCTCGCCGTCATCGGCATCGCCATCGGACTCGCGGCATCGGCCGCACTGATGCGGTTGATGAAGGCCATTCTATTCGGCACCAGCCCGCTGGATGCGCCGACCTACGCAGCGGCGCCGATGATATTGCTTGCGGCCGCAATGCTCGCCAGTTACGTGCCCGCCAGCTACGCCGCAAAAGTCGATCCGGCTGAGGCGTTGAAGGCGGAATAACGTGAGCCTGCGGCGATTCTTTCAACGCGCGAAGTGGGACCGCGAGCGCCAGCGCGAGCTCGATTCCTACTTGCAAATCGAAATTGAAGATAACCTCGCGCGCGGGATGCCGCGTGAGGACGCAGTCGCGGCGGCGCATCGCAAGCTCGGCAATTACACACGTATTCGAGAGGAGATCTACGACATGAACACCGTCTCCGTGTTTGACACTCTTGCTCGCGACGCACGCCACGCGCTGCGCGGACTGCGCCGCAATCCCACGTTCACCGCGGTCGCTCTGCTCACGCTCGCCATCGGCATCGGCGCGAACACGGCGGTGTTCAGCGTAGTCAACAGCGTTCTGCTCAGGCCGCTCAATTACCCGAAGCCGGAGCAGCTCGTCGCGGTTTGGCACGCGGCCCCGGGTGCTCCCGGCATGGCGAGCGTCTCCGGCGATCTACGACTCTCGCCCTCGATGTACTTCACGTATTCCGACCAGAACCAGAGTTTTCAATCCTTCGGCGTCTGGGGCAGTGCGATGAGCACCGTTACCGGATTGGCCGAGCCGGAGCAGGTCCGCAGCGCGCTCGTTTCCGATGGGGTGCTGCAGGCGCTGGCGATTCCACCGGCCCTCGGCCGCTGGCTTGGACACGATGACCAGATCCCCAACGGACGCGCCCTTGCGATGCTCGGCCATGGCTATTGGCTGCGGCGGTTTGGCGGCGACCGTTCCATCATCGGACGCACGATCACCGTCGATGCGAGGCCGGTCGAAGTTATTGGCGTGATGCCGAGCGGCTTCCGCATCCTGGATTTCGATCCCGAGTTGATCCTGCCGCTTAGACTGGACCGCAGCAGAGCAACATTACCCGGATTCGACGTTCAAGGCATCGCGCGTCTGAAGCCCGGCGTCTCGATCTCACAAGCGAACGCTGACATCGCGCGCCTGCTCCCCATCTGGCAGCGATCCTGGCCGTTCACCCCCGGCGCCGCAGTCACTCCCACCAATTTCTATTTGGGCACGTGGCGGATTGCGCCCGCGGTTCGGCCGCTGAAGAACGATGTCGTCGGCGACATCGGCAACACTCTGTGGATTGTAATGGCCACCATCGGCCTGGTGATGCTGATCGCCTGCGCCAACGTTGCGAACCTTCTTCTGGTGCGCGCTGACGGGCGCCAGCAGGAACTGGCAATTCGAGCTGCGCTCGGCGCGGGGTGGAAGCGCATCGTCAAGGATCTGCTGATCGAGAGCCTGATTCTGGGAATAACCGGCGGCCTGATTGGGACCTCTCTGGCGTACGCGGGCCTGCGCCTACTTGTGTCGATTGGCCCCGCGAACCTGCCGCGGCTGAGTGAAATCTCGATCGATACCCGAGCGCTTCTGTTCACGGCCGTGATCTCGATCCTTTCGGCGCTGCTGTTTGGGCTGATCCCGGCGATCAAGTACGCGGGCCCGCATATTTCCGCCGCCATGCGTAGCGCCGGCCGCACCTCCAGCCTGAGCCGTGAACGCCACCGCGCGCGCAACATCCTG
>JASHRP010000253.1 GCA_030037375.1 Bryobacteraceae bacterium
ACCGGAGATCCAGCGCCAGGTCGCGCAATCCGTTTCTCAGTTGCTCCGTGTCCATGCTTCGACTCTACACGACCGCGGGTTTCAACTTGTTGAGCGGGATCGGAAACCGTTAAAGCAGCCGGAAACACTCCTGCGCGGGAACGGTCTTCGGGATGTCGCCGAGGTCCTTCAACTGCGCGATCAGCGTCTCCCAACGCTGCTGGTTCATCGTGCCGAGCTTATCCTTGCGGGTTTCCTCGGTCTCGATCAGCGGCTTCTGCGCTTCAGCGACGGCGGCGAACGTTTCGAGGTCCATCGAAGGATTCAGTTGATGCATCGTCGTGTTGGCGGTAGACGGATTGTTGAGGTAGTCGCGCCATCCTTCCGCGGACGCGTCTACCATGGCCTTCACGAGTTCCGGGCTCTTCTTCACCATATCGTCGCTTGTAGCAAGCACGTTGGTGTAAGGGTCGTAGCCGATATCGGAGACTGGAAAGACCTTCACCGCGACCCCTTTCTTGCGCGCCGTCAAAGGCTCCGAGGTCACGAAAACCTGCTGCGCGAAGTTTGGGTCGGCGAAGAACGCGGTGAGATCGCCGCCCGGCGACGGAACCACGCGCACATGCTCCAGCCCGTACTGCTTTTCGAGCATCCGCACGTATGGAAGGCCCTTCTGCACTGCCAGCGTCCCCTCCGTCAGGACAGCGGCAATCGAATTGACGTTCCGTTCCGCATGCACCATGATTCCCATCGGGGAGTGCTGGTAAACCGCGAACAATCCGACCACCGGATTTCCGTTCGATCTCGCCACAACAATCTCATCCGCTTGGACGATGCCGAATTCTGCGGAGCCCGCGCCAACCATCTGCACCGTCGGCGTCCCCGCGCCGCCCGGCAAGATCTCGACGTCCAGGTGGTACTTGCTATACTGCGCCGCGTAGAAGCCGCCGAACTCCGGCTCGGGCTTCCAGTTCAGCGCGAGCCGGATCTTCGAAGCTTTACCGCAGGCAGTGAGCAGGGCGAGCGCCGAACCAATCCCGAGAAAAGCTCTGCGATGCATTCATCGATCTTACCTGTGCGCCAATCATGCCTGCTCGGACGCATGCCAGCGCCGCAGCGTCAACGCGCTGATCAAATTGATCAATCCGAACAAAGCCAGTCCCAGCAGGGATGCTAATAGCACCGCTGCGAAAACCTTGTCGATCCGCTGCTGCGTTCGCGCAACATCCACCACCGAGCCGAGTCCCCCGCCACCGATAAACTCGCCCACAATCGCGCCAATCACGGCAAGGCCCGACGCAACGCGCAATCCCGTCAGGATCTGCGGCAGCGCGGCCGGAAATCGGAGTTTGAACAGCGTCACTGCCGGCGACGCTCCGTAGAGTTGGAACAGATCCCGCAGCGCGGGATCGGTTGAGAGAATGCCTGTGAGCGTGTTAGCGATCACCGGAAAAATCGAAACCACGAATGCGGATGCGATCACGGTCTTCATCCCGTACCCGAACCAGATCACCAGAAGCGGCGCGATGGCAATGATCGGCAC
This sequence comes from Bryobacteraceae bacterium, assembly GCA_030037375.1. Lineage (GTDB taxonomy): Bacteria > Acidobacteriota > Terriglobia > Bryobacterales > Bryobacteraceae > Palsa-187. The sequence continues at coordinate 1,523 of JASHRP010000253.1, forward strand.
GGTTTGAAAGAACACCGCGTAGGGATAAAACGCTCGCTGGACCCAGCGTGAGGAGGAGAGCAACACGGCCACCGCGATTCCGGCCAGCGTGCTCAATACAAATCCGATCAGCGCACTCGCCGAAGTTGCGAGCATCGCTTGCGCCAGCTCATCCCAGTTGTTCCAAATCGCCAGGAATACGGCCGACGGCGCAGGCAGCAAGAAACCACGAATTACTCCGGCCCGTACGAGGAATTCGATCGACGCGGTGATCGCGACGAACGGAATTAAAGGAGGCAGAGCCGCACGGACGATCTTCATTCAATTGCTCCCAGCAGCGCCTTCATCTCCACGCCGAGGCGCGGATCTCCGCGCAGCTCGTTAGTTCGTTCGTCCGGCAGCTCCATGATTCGGTCCAGCCGGATCGCGCCGCCGCCCCTCGCCATCACTACCGCGCGATCCGCCAGGAAAGCTGCCTCGGATATGGAATGCGTCACGAAGATCACCGTCATCCTTTGCGCTCGCCACAGTTCGCGAAGCTGCACGTCCAGATGAAACCGGGTGATCTCGTCGAGCGCGGCGAATGGTTCGTCCAGTAGCAGCAGCCGCGGCTCCGTTACCAGCGCCCGCGCAAGCGAAACCCGCATCTTCATGCCTCCGGAGAGCTGCGCGGGGAAGCGTTCGACCGCCTCGATCAATCCCACCTGCTGGAGCGCGGTCCGCGCGGTCTTCTCCCGCTCCGCGCGCGCCACGCCCAGCAACTCCAAAGGGAGTGCGGCATTGTCGAGCACGTTGCGCCAAGGCAGAAGATGCGCGTCTTGAAACACGAATGCCCGCTGGTACCGGCCCGCCGCCGGTTCCGTCTCAATGCTCCCGCCGCTCGGCTGCGTCAATCCCGCGATCATTCGCAGCACGGTCGACTTCCCGCATCCGGAGGGTCCCAGCAACGCCAGAAACTCGCCAGCGCCGATACTCAGGTCCATGCCCGCGATCACCACGAGTTCCTGAAATGTTTTCCGCACGCCGCGGAGACGCAGGCTGACTCCGGCGATCACAGCAGGGTCGGGTAAAGATGCAACTCCATCACCGTCGCCCGTTGCGGCATCTTCGCCACGGACAGAATCGCTTCGGCGACATCGATGGGTTGAAGCGCCTTGACCATCGTCTCCGCCGGTGGCCGCACTGGCCGCTTCTGGAGAATGTCCGTCTCCGTCAATCCCGGGCAAACCACGCTGGTTCGAATTCCGTTTTCTTTTTCCTCGTACCGGACCGCGTGCGCGAGGCCGAGCATACCTCGCTTGGCGGCTTGATACGCCGCACCGGAGGGATCGGCCCAGAGCGCCGAAACGGACGCGACATAAATCAAATGCCCGCGCCCGCGTTCTCGCATCCCCGGCAGCGCTGCGTGAGTTGCGTAGTAAGCCCCGTTCAGATTCACGCTCACCATCGCGTCCCAAATAGCGGGCGTAAGGCGCTTCAAGGTCCGATCCGGAGTATTGTCACCTGTGACATAAGCCACTGTGTCGATTTGGCCCAACCGCTCCCGCGTCGCTTGCATCAACGCGTCCATATCGGCTGGACGCGTGCTGTCGGCGGGATGAATTTCGATGGGGCAGCCTGCGGTGGCCAGCTCCATCGCCAGATCCTTCAGCCGATCCTCGCGCCGCGCCGAGGCCATAACCCTGGCGCCCTCCCGCGCGAACTGCACAGCGGTCTCCCGGCCGATCCCGCTCGATGCGCCTATCACCACGACTACGCGATCTCTCAGTGAATCAGCCATGGGTCACGCCGCCGTCAATCCACCGTCGATCGTCGGGCACGCCCCTGTCACGAATTCCGCTTCCTTCGAGCACAAATACAGCACCATATAGGCAATCTCCCGAGGCATCCCCATGCGGCCCACAAGTTGGCGGGCGTGGAGCTCCGCGCGCGTCTTCTGGATCTCATGCGCGTGAAATTTCTTGAGGTACGCATCGACGAACGGCGTATCGACGGTTCCCGGGCATACGCAATTCACCCGCACTCGTCCCGCATAATCGAGCGCCATCTGCCGAGACAAGGCGACCACGGCTCCTTTAGTCGCGCAATAAGCGAAACGCCGCTTCAGACCGACCAGACCGGCCACGGACCCGATATTCACAATCGAACCCCGCGAAGCCAGCAGCTTCGGCATCGCCGCTTTTGTCACCAGATACAAACCTTCCACGTTGACTCTGAATAGCCGCTGAAAATCCTCGTGCGCGGTCTCTTCCACGCTGCCAACCAGCCCGATGCCGGCATTGTTGATCAGGATGTCAAGATGCGGAATCGCCGCGAACGCCCGATTGACGGCGTCCTCATCCGTGATATCGACCATAATCACAGACGATCCTGGAAGCTCCTTCGCTAGCGCTTCCGCGCGAGGCTGATCGATATCGGCGATGATCACCGCCGCGCCCGCGGCCGCAAGAACGCGGCACGTCTCCTCGCCGATCCCGCTGGCGCCTCCGGTAACCAGCGCGCGCAGGCCGTCCAAACGAAACGGTGTGGTCATGAATTCGCATTCTACGATACGCACTTCCCGCGGCGCGAGCGCAAGCTCACCGGCGGCAAGTTCAACGGTTTCGTGCCGCCGCCGAACGCAGGCGCGTGTACCTGATTACCTTGTTCGGATCCGCATTCTTATCCACTACCACGCCGAACCACGCCACCATCATCTCTTCCCAGGTTTGATCCCCCCACCACACGTCCTTATTCGGATTTGGATTGAGCCCGTTATTCACGGAGTTATCGAAGTGCGCGGTCGCCAGCAGCTTGGTTCCCTTCGTGACCCGGATCGGCTCCTGCGCCTCGTATGCGAGTTGCCAGTTGAAATCATAGTTCGGCACCCGCAGTGCGATGCGCTTCCCGCCGTCGGGGAGCTCGAGCTCATACGTCATATCCTTGCCCCGCAGATGCATGTGCGGCAGAAACCAAACCAGATTCGCGTCCGCGTCGAACTCGACCTCCGTTGAAACCTCCCAGTTCCCATCGCCCGCCGGAATGTGGAACGCCTCCGCGTCGCGAGGCGGCGTGGGAGAGAGAGTGACGAACCGCCGCGACGGCTGCCCGCGCGCGAACGTGAATCCGACCTCAGTCTGATCCTCGGCCTCTTCGCCAATCGTCGTGTAATGCACTTGCAGCACCAGGTCGTAGCCCGCCGGAATCAATTTCCCGGCGCCAAAGGCGCGGAAATCCATCGGAGGAGTTCCTGGAAGAAACACTGCCTCCAGCCGGTCGAAACTACCTAATAGCGATTGCCGCTTGACGTCCGTCTTCGTCAGCTTTTCGAGCTGATCGCCGTTCTCGTCGCGCGGGATCGCCAACGATTCCGGCTCTCCATAGCGCACTTTCGGATCGTGCGGGGTGAAGAAGACCGCAACGTGATGCACCACGCGGCGATTGCCAGGCCGCACCTCGATCGACGTGATCCACGTGTCCTTCGTCAGTGCCGTCGGCAGCGTGAAGCTCGTGATCTCGACCGTGCCCCTTGCGGGAACGCGAAACGGTCTGGGCATGCGCACGATCAGTTCCGGCGGAATCTGCCAGTCCCGCGGCCACTCGATCGGCGCGGGCCGATCGCTCGGATCGCCTTCCACTGCGCCGCTATCGGCCCAGCGCGCGAGCGTTCGCATCTCATCCCCGGTCAGCTTGCGAGCGTTGGACCAGCGCCCGTAGTTGGGATCAGCGAACCATGGCGGCATCTTGCGCGTGAGTACCGCCGCCTTGATAGCCTTGGCGTACGGACGAGTCTCTTGGTAGGTCAGGAACGGCATGGGCGCGATTTCGCCCGGCCGGTGGCAACTCTGGCAGTTCCTCTGGAGAATCGGAAGCACGTCCCGGTTGAACGTCACTGGTGGCGCTTCCGCCGCTACCGTCAGTGCGGCCATTCCAAACCCTAAGATGCCGAACCGAGTCAACACGAGCTTCCCTCGCCACGGATCTTACCACCCGGTTTGCCGGAGCCGGTCACGCCGCTACCTCGCTTTGATTCAAGTGTCTAAGGTCTGATGCGTAATCTAAGGCTAATGTCCAACTTGACAGTCCGCCTAGGTACCAGTATGCTCTGGCCGTGGGGTTACTTCGTTTATCCGCCTTTGCCGTGGCTTGTTTGGCGTTTGCCGCCACCGGCTGTGTACAGAAAGAATTTCAGGACGTTAAGGCGCAAAATATCATCTCATCCGGACCGATTCATCTGGATGCCGAGCAGGTCACGCTCACCCAGGCCCAAGTCGATTGCGGCGTGCAAAACGAGCTGTGGGATCAGCCTAGCGGAGGCGGCGGCGTAGTCGGAGCCCCGCACGTCACTGCCCGCCTTCTGCCCGCGGGCCGCGACCTCCATTTCGACGATGACGTAGTTGTCTCCGAACCCGGATTTAGCCGGCCCTACGCGCAGATCCGCGGAGAATTCATGATGCAGTTAGCCGACGGCCCCACCATTCGTGATGAGGGCTCGGATAGCAAGCTCGTGGAAGGCAAGCTTATGGTCATCATCCCCCACACCTGTTTCAGCGACCCGCTTCCCCTTCTCGGCGTCCGCAAGGGACGTTTCACGCAGGACGCCTTGCCAATCTTGGAATTCCATCTGGGCAACAACGGCTGGCAATTCGAAAAGCTGGTTCATTAGCCGCGCGCCCAGCGCTGGCAAAACGGCAGTGCTCCGCGCCTTGTTCGTCAATCTAAACTGAGAGACGGCGATTGGGAGGTGTCGAATGGCTGTCCGCGTTGCCGGGTGTCTGCTGCTCCTTACCGCGCTCGGAGCGCCTCTCAGGGCGCCGGCGCAAGGCTCCAAACCCGATTTCGCTGAGATCCTGCGGAGTTTCCGCTTCGTCGCAACCGAAGCCAACGGTGAGCCCGTGACCGATTTGCGCCCGGAGGAGATCCAGGTCTCCGACGAAGGCAAGCGTCATCCGCTGGTCTACTCGCGCGTGCTGCTTCACCCGGCTCCCCTCCCGGAACGATTGGGACCGCGCGAGTATTCCAATCGGAGTGCGCTCCAGTCCTCCGTCCTGATTCTTCTCGACCTTCTGAATGCGAACGTTACCGAACGCGGCTCCGCATGGAATGAAACCCTCAACTCGCTAGAAAAGCAGGAAGCGCCCGAGAACATTTTCCTCTACCTCATAACTCCAGACGCGAACCTGTACCCCGTCCGCGCATGGCAGCCCCCGCCGGCGCCTGGAGAAGCTCCGCCGCCGACGGGTGCCCCATGGACTCAGGACGCTCGCACGCGATTGAACGACGCCCTTCGCGCGGTCGAAGGAATCAAGCCCACCGACCTGACCGCCGCTCCCGGACTCACCGTCGGGCCGACGTACCAGGCGCTTTCGAATCTCGGTGGCCAATATGCTTCGTTGCCGGGCCAGAAGCGCATGATTTGGGTGACCCACGGTGTGCCCCTCACTGTTCCCACTGACCAAGGACCGGTGGATTTCACGCCTCAGCTCAAGAAACTCGGTGCGGAATTGAGCGCCGAGGGCGTCGCCATTTACACTGTGCACCAGCAAGACCGTTCCGGCACGGGCGCGGACAGCGGCGAAACCTTGCAGTTACTGCCTCCTTTCACTGGCGGACGATGGTTCGAGAACGATTCCGTTGGCCCTGCGCTTACGCAGGCTCGCGCCGATGCGCGTGGGACCTACCAGGCCGGCTACTACGTCCCCGCCAAGGAAGCCGATGGCAAGTTCCACAAGCTGCGTGTCTCGACCACGCGCAAAGGTGTTAAGATCCTCGCGCAAGATACCTACGTTGCGGCCTCCGTGCAAGACCTCGCAAACGAACGATTCCGGCTGGTGAGCGCTCGTCCGTTCGATACAGGCGATATTGGTCTGCGAGCATCCATCAACGTCCAAGGAGGCGCCGCCCATTTTCAAATTCACTTCGATCCCCGCGACTTGGCGCTGCAACATTCTGGAAATTCCTACACCGGGGCAGTTTCTCTAAGCCTCCTCTTTTACAACGCGGACGGGACGTCGCCCCCCTCGCCCTCGGCGATCACCAACTTGAATCTGACCCAGGACCAATTCGATTCCGCCGCAAAGGACGGCTACTTGGTCACTGTCGATAAACCGCTGCCGGCGGGTACGCGAACAGTTCGAATTGTCGCCCAGGACGTTGCCTCCGGGACCGCGGGATCGCTTAGTATTCCCGTCTTCTCACCATAGGTTGTAATACCCGTCCCGCTCGGCCAAGTCCAACTTCAGTCCGAAAAGCTCCGATAACCGCTCCGTGGTCAATACCTGGCGCTTCGCCTCATCCGCCACGATCTTCCCGTGCCGCATCAGAATCACCCGCTCGATCTCAGGAATGAGATCGGAAAGAAAATGCGTCACCATCACGATCCCGATTCCCGATCCCGCCAATTTGCGGAGCGTGGCCCGAAGCTCCTGCTGCGCGAAAAGATCCAGCGCCGTGCTTGGCTCGTCCAGAATCAGCGCGCGCGGGTCATGCACCAGCGCCCGCGCCAGCAACAGCCTCCGGCCTTCCCCCGAGGACATCTGATCGGTGGTCCGTTCCGCCAGATGCCGCACCTCCAACTGATCCATGGCGCGCCACGCGCAAGCGCGCATCTCCTCGGTCACCTCGTGATTCGGCCAGATGCCGATGCTCGAAAAAAATCCCGAAAGCACCATGTCCATGCCGGTAATGTCGCGGATGCAAAACGTCATCAGATCGCTGGTTACGACTCCCAGCATGGACCGCAGCTCAAAAATATTCCAATGATCGCCGCCCAGGATCTTAAGCGACGATTCCTCGCGAGCCAGCGGATAGCACTCGCGCGTGATGGCTTTGATGAAGGTCGATTTTCCGCATCCGTTCGGCCCGATGATCGCGACGTGCTCCCCCGCGCCGATCTTGAGCGAAATATCGTCCAGCGCCTTGGTCTCGCCGCGCATCACCGTGACATGCTCGAACTCGATCAGAGCCGGTTCATCTATTTGCATTCGAAACTTTCTATCTTAGAGGAAGCCCTATGCCCGGCCAAATTTTTCTGATCCGGCACGGAGAAACCGAATGGAGCCGCTCCGGCCAGCACACCTCCCGCACTGACCTCCCGCTTACCGATGAAGGCCGCCGCCGAGCCCAAGCCGTCGGCGCGCTCCTCGCCGGAAAAAAATTTGCACTCGTGCTCGCAAGCCCCATGCGCCGCGCCCTCGACACCTGCCGCCTCGCCGGCTTTGAGCCGCAAGTCGAACCTAACCTCCACGAATGGGATTATGGCTCCTATGAGGGCCTGACCAGTCAGCAGATTCAGGAGACCGCGCCGCACTGGACCATCTGGACCGGCACGCCGCCCGGCGGAGAGTCGGCAGCGCAAGTCGCGTCTCGCGCCGATCGCGTCATCGATCGTTGCATCGATTCCGCCGGCTCCGTAGCGTTGTTCGGCCACGGCCATATGCTGCGCGTGATCGGAGCGAGATGGCTCGGCCTCGATCCCGATTCCGGCCGTTTCCTTGCTCTTTCCACCGGCTCCGTCAGCGTGCTCGGCTTTGAGCATGTAACCCGTGTCGTGAGTCTCTGGAATCAGACCGCATAATAGAAATGTGGGCGCTCGGTTGTGGCTGTGGCCGAACCTGCTGAGCTTGGATGCGCCGCTGGTGGCGCTGCTGTGGCAGACATTATTCATCCGCTGCTTCCATGCGTCGTCACAGGTTCTGACGCCCGCCCTCTTGGTCTCCGCCGTCTGGCTGATCTACGCGGCCGACCGCACGCTCGACGCCTGGAGCGGCTCCGGGCTTCGGCCGCGTCACGAGTTCTATCGCCGCCATTGGCGCGTGGTTCTTCCGGTTTGGACCGCAGTCCTCGCGCTGGCGTGTTGGCTGGCTTGGACCGGCCTTCCGCGTCCCGTCTTCGAGCACGGAGCATGGATAACGGCGGCCGTCGGCGTGTATTTCGTCGCGGTTCACGCCACGCGGCGGAAGTGGCCAAAAGAAGCCGCCGTCGCCGTCATCTTCGGTTTGGGTGCGTCGGTTGCGGCCTGGACCCGCGTGGAGACCCGCGCCGACGTGATCACCGTGATTCTGTTCTCCTGCCTGTGCTGGATCAATTGCGTTGCCATCGAGCATTGGGAAAGCGGGCGGAACGATTTTCCCGTGGCCTTGCTCTCCGCATGCGTCGGCATCGCGGCGATTGTGATTTTGGTCCGCGACCGCCCCATTCTCGGTTGCGCGGAAGCTCTTAGCGCGGCGGCCTTCGTTTTGCTCGATTTGCGGCGTCTCAAACTCTCCGCTGATGCGTTGCGCGTTCTGGCCGACGCAGCGCTGCTTAGCCCGATCTTCTTACTCCCGCTCGCCGGAAGCGCGTTTTGAACTGCGACCGGATCGCTCGCGCGTACCGCTGGCTCGAATACGCGGCCTTCGGACGTGAGCTGGAGCGCCGCCGTTTCCGATACCTCGATCAAGTCACGAGCGCGCGCTGCGCCTTAATTCTGGGAGACGGCGACGGCCGCTTCCTCTCGCGCTTCCTCTCGCGATCGCACGCCTCCGTCGATTCAATCGATTCCAGCGCACGCATGCTCGAACTGTGCCGGGAACGCGTCGGCAACGAACGCGCAGCGTATCGCCACGGCGATGCTCTGAGCGTCCCCCTCGCTCCTTCGAGCTACGACCTGATCGTGACTCACTTCTTCCTCGATTGCTTCGATTCCTCAGGCCTCGGCCGGCTCGCCGCGCGAATTCGCACCGCCGCTTGCCCCGGCGCGCTCTGGCTCATCTCGGAATTCCGCCAGCCGCTATGGGCCGCGCCGATCATTCGCGGACTCTATCTCTTCTTCCGCGTCACCACTGGACTCCGCGTAACTCGCCTGGCCGATCATCGCCCCATCCTCCGGGCGCATGGCTTCAGCCTCTTGCGCGAAGAGACATCCTGGCGAGGTTTGCTGGCTTCGGAGTTATGGCGTCTCTCATAACAGCGCCAGCATTCGATCGATTTCGTCGTTAGTCATGTAGAAATGCGGCGAGGCCCGCACCCATCCCGCGCGCGACGCGGCGACGATTCGCTCTTCTCGCAACCTTGCCACAATCGCATCGGAGCTTTCCGCCGCCTTTCGGAAGCTCACGATCCCCGCCCCCGTTACCGGAGTCCGTTCGCCCAGCAACTCATATCCGCGCTGCCGCACGCCCTCCGCGATCTGATCGCCCAACTCCTGCACTCTTGGGCCGATGCGCTCCACGCCTACCTCTAAAACAAAGTTAATCGCGGCGCGCAGCCCGTAGCACCCGATCGTATTCAGCGTGCCGCACTCATAACGTCCGGCATCCGGTCTCAGCGTCAGATCGCGCACGCCGTAATCGTTGAAATTCGCCGTATTCGTCCATCCGAACTCCACCGGTTCGACTTGTTCTTGCAGCTCCGGCGAAATGTAGAAGATCGCCTGGCCCTCCGGCCCGAACATCCACTTATGCCCGTCCGCCGCCAGCGCGCCGATCTTCGCCTTGCGCACATCCACCGGAAACACGCCGAGTCCCTGAATCCCGTCCACAACGAAAATCGTGCCGCGCCGCGCGCAGATCTCGCCGATGGCATTCAGATCGGCTCTGTAGCCGCTTAAGAACTGCACGAAGCTCAACGCCAGCAACCGAGCGTCCTTCGCCGCCTCATCGATTCTTTCGAGCGGATCCGTCGCGCAGAGCCACGCGATTCTGACTCCCTTCGCTTGCAGCCTCTGCCACGGATACTGATTCGCGGGAAACTCTTCTTTGAACGCGACGATCTTGTCTCCCGCGCGCCATTGCAATCCCATGGCGACCGTCGCCAGCCCCTCCGAAGTATTCTTGAGCAGCGCAATTTCGCGGGGTGACGCTCCCATCAGCCGCGCCGAACTGCGCCGCAGCGCCTCATACGTGTCCAGCCACTCGTCGTAACGCGCCGACGCCAGCTCGCATGACTCTTGCGAAAACCGGATCATCGCCTCCGCCGCCGGCTTCACCAGAGGCGCGATCGCCGCATGATTCAGCCAAATCAACTTCTGCGTGATTGGAAATTGAGCGCGATAGTCCTCCAAGGTCATTTCTCTTAGCTTACCCGCGTAAACGAAAATAGAAGTGTGAAGCCCGAAGTCTTGAGTCCCGCCGGTTATTGGCCGCAGCTTCAAGCTGCCATCGATGCCGGCGCCGACGCCGTGTACTTCGGCTTGACCCACTTCACCGCCCGCGCCAAGACCGGCTTCACCCTTGCCGAGCTTCCCGAAGCCATCCGCGCCCTGCATAGCCACGGCGTCAAAGGCTACGTCACCTACAATTCGCTCGTGTTCGATTCTGAATTAGCCGACGCCGCGCGCGGTCTCGCCTCCATCGCCGAGTCAGGCGCAGACGCCATCATCGTTCAGGATCTGGCGGTCGTGAAGCTAGCCCGCGAAATCGCTCCTGGCCTCGAAATCCACGCGAGCACGCAGATGAGCGTCACCAACGCGGAGGGCGCTCGTTTCGCCCATGAGCTCGGCGTATCGCGTGTCGTTCTCGCTCGCGAGCTCTCGCTCGCCGAAATCCGCAAGCTCCGTGCCCAAACCGAAATCGGTCTAGAAGTCTTCGTTCACGGCGCGCTATGCGTCTCCTACTCCGGTCAATGCTTTTCTTCCGAGGCTTGGGGCGGCCGCAGCGCTAATCGAGGCCAATGCGCCCAGGCATGTCGCTTACCTTATGAAATGCTGGTCGACGGCCGCGAGCAACCGCTCGGCGACGCGCGCTACCTGCTCTCGCCCGGCGATCTATATGCTCTTCATCAGATCCCGGAGCTGGTTCAAACCGGCGTCACCGGTTTGAAGATTGAGGGCCGCTACAAAGATGCCGAATATGTCGCGCTCGCCACGCGCGCCTACCGAAAAGCCGTCGACGAAGCGTGCGCCGGTCTTCCGCTCAGCGTTTCCCCGGGTGAAGAATCGCAACTGGAGCAAGTTTATTCGCGGGGCCTCGGCCCGCACTTCCTCACCGGCACGAATCATCAGGCCGTAGTCAGAGGCCGTTCTCCACGCCATCGAGGCCTCCTCTGCGGACGTGTGGTCCGCGCTGGCCGCGATTCCATTACTATCGAACCGGAATCGATGGTGACGCTGAAACCCGGCGACGGCATCGTGTTCGATGCCGCCGATTGGCGCAGCCCGCAAGAGCCTGAAGAAGGCGGCCGCGTCTATCAAGCCGATCCGGTTCACGGCGGCCAAATCGAGCTCCGCTTCGCAAACGGCGCAGTCGACGCCTCACGCATCCGCCCCGGCGACTTAGTCTGGCGAACTCATGATCCGGCACTGGAGAAGACCGTCCGCGCTCAACCCGTATGCCGGCAGCCCGTGACTGTTCACGCGGTCGCTCACGCGGGCGAGCCCCTGCGCCTCACATGGACCGTGCGCGGCCGCTCCGTGGAAACCGTTTCGGACCAACCGCTCGAATCCGCGCAGAATCGCTCGATCGACGAAGATTACCTCAGAGCCCAGCTCGGCCGCCTCGGTAACACGCCTTATGAGCTTGCTGGCGTCTCGCTCGATATCCAAGGCTCGCCCTTCGCTCCTGCCTCGCTCTTAAATCAGCTTCGCCGTCAAGCGGTCGAGGCTCTTCAGTCCCTTCAATCGGCCAGCCCGGCTATCGCTGTCTCTGATCCCGCCGCCGCGCTCCATCGGCTCTCCCCGGCTGCGGAATCGGCATCGCAACCCGCGCCCCCGCAACTCCATCTTCTGGTCCGCACACCGGAGCAACTCAAGGCCGCGATTGGCGTCCGCCCCGCTTCAATCACGCTCGATTACCTCGATCTCTACGGCCTGCTCCCGTCGATCGAACGAGTCAAATCATCGGGTATCGAGGCTCGCGTCGCCAGCCCGCGCGTTCTCAAACCCGGCGAGGAACGGATCGCCGATTTCCTCCTCAAGTGCGACTGTCCGATTCTCGTCCGCTCGGCCGGTCTTCTGGAAGCATTCGCGCACCGCCCGCACCCGCCCCTCACTGGCGATTTCAGCTTGAACGTCGCCAACGCCATCACCGCCCGCGACCTTCTCTCGCGCGGCCTCAGCCGCATCTCGCCTACTCACGATCTGAACGCGGAACAAATCGCGCAGCTCGCATGCCGAGCTGGTGCCGCAAACATCGAGGCCATCGTCTACCAGCACCTTCCCGTCTTCCACACCGAACACTGCGTCTTCTGCCGCTTCCTCTCGACCGGAACCAGCTATCGCGATTGTGGCCGTCCTTGCGAGCACCACCGCGTCGAGCTCCGCGATTCCAACGGCCGCGCCCACCCCGTCATGGCCGACGTCGGCTGCCGCAACACCGTCTTCGGCGCGGAGGCGCAGGAGGCTTCGGCGCACCTGATGGATTGGGTCGCGGTTGGCATCCGCCATTTCCGCGCCGAGTTCGTCCACGAATCCGCCATGGCGGTCGAGCGCGTCGCCCGAGCCTTCGAAGACGCCCTCTCTCACCGCACGTCCCCATCGGACCTGCGCCACGCCCTCCGCGAAATCGCGCCCCAAGGAACCACGCAGGGCAGCCTTTACGTTCCCTCCTCCGCCGCATTCCCCGTCCTTCAGTAGGCAGCTCTTGATATGTCTGACCCTGAGAACAGCACATTCGAGGAGGTGAAGCGATGATCTGGAAATCCGCTGTAATCTTCGAGCAGGCCGAGACCAATTGGGCGGCCTATGTTCCCGACTTGCCGGGCTGCGTCAGTACCGGAGAAACCCTGGAAGAAACCGAGCGCAACGTCCGTGAAGCGATCTCCGGCCACCTCCAGACCCTCCGCGAATTCGGCGAGCCCGTCCCGGAACCCACCAGCGTCGTGAAGGAGATCGAAATCACTCCCGCCGCGTAGGGCTCTGCCGAACATACCCCTCCTGATACAATCCGTTCGATGAGTCAACCTGGCGTCTATACTCCCCCTCCGGACTTCGTGCGCGCGGCCCGTGTCAAGGGCATGGACGGTTACCTCGAACTTTACAATCGCGCCGAGCATGATCCCGAAAAGTTCTGGGCCGAAGTCGCTGAGAGCGAAATTCATTGGTTCGAGAAATGGTCGGCCGTGCTCGAATGGCATCCGCCGTTCGCCCGCTGGTTCGTAGGTGCGAAAACGAACGTCGCCTACAACTGCCTCGACCGCCACGTCGCCACGTACCGCAAGAACAAGGTCGCGATTCTCTTCGAAGGCGAGCCTGGAGATCAGCGCTTCATCACTTACCAGGAACTCCTGCGCCTGGTGACGCGATTCGCCAGCGTGCTCCAGTCGCGCGGCTACAAGGCCGGCGATCGCGCCATCATCTACATGCCGATGATTCCGGAGCTGCCCATCGCCATGCTCGCCTGTGCGCGCTTGGGCGTCACCCATAGCGTGGTCTTCGGCGGCTTCTCCTCCGAGGCTCTGAAGGCCCGCATTCAGGATCTCGGCGCGAGCCTCGTCATCACCGCCGATGGCGGCTATCGTCGCGGCAAAGAGGTCAGGCTAAAACCGGCTGTCGACGAAGCGCTCCCCGAATGTCCCTCTATCCGCGACGTCATTGTCTACCAGCGAACCGGCTCCGAGATCACGATGCAATCCGGCCGCGATCATTGGTGGCACGAGCTCGACAAGACCGCCAGCGAGAATTGCCCCGCCGTCGCCCTGGATAGCGAGCATCCGCTCTACGTCCTCTACACCTCCGGCACGACCGGCAAGCCGAAAGGCATCCTCCATACCACCGGCGGCTATCTCACTCAGACCACCGCCACCATGAAGTGGGTCTTCGATCTGCGTGACGAAGACACTTACTGGTGCTCCGCTGACATCGGCTGGGTCACTGGCCACAGCTACATTGTCTACGGTCCGTTGGCCGCCGGCGCGACCACCGTCATGTATGAAGGCGCGCTCGATTACCCTGCCTTCGACCGCTGGTGGCGCATCATCGAAAAATATCGCGTCAATATCTTCTACACGTCTCCCACCGCCATCCGCGCCCTCATTCGCCAAGGCGAGCATTGGCCCGATTCGCACGACCTTTCCAGCCTGCGCCTCCTCGGCTCCGTCGGCGAACCGATCAATCCCGCGGCTTGGGAATGGTATCACCGCGTCATCGGCAAGGGCCGCTGCCCCATCGTCGATACCTGGTGGCAGACCGAAACCGGCTCCATGATGATTGCGCCCATGCCCGGAGCGGTGCCGCTGAAACCCGGCTCCGGCACCTTGCCGATGCCCGGCATCATCTGCGACATCGTCGATCTGAACGGTTTTGAGGTCGGCACCGACCGCGAAGGGTTTCTCATCATCCGCCGTCCCTGGCCGAGCATGATCCGCACCATCTGGGGCGACCCGGAGCGCTTCAAGGAGCAGTACTGGAGCCGCGTCCCCGGAGCATACTTCACTGGCGACGCAGCGCGCCGCGACGCCGACGGCTATTACTGGGTGCTAGGTCGCGTTGACGACGTCATGAACGTTAGCGGCCATCGCCTCAGCACCATGGAGGTCGAGAGCGCGCTGGTCAAGCATCCCGCGGTGGCGGAAGCGGCCGTGGTCGGCAAGCCCCACGAAATCACCGGTCAAGCCGTCTGCTGTTTCGTGACTCTCAAGAAGGGCGAATGGGACCACGAAAAGCTCGGCAAAGATCTGCGCCAGTGGGTCGCGCATGAAATAGGCAGCTTTGCCCGTCCCGAGGAGATTCGCTTCACCGAGGCTCTACCCAAAACCCGCAGCGGCAAAATCATGCGCCGCCTGCTGCGCGAAATTGTCACCAGCAACACCGTCTCCGGCGACGTAACCACGCTGGAGGATCTAAGCGTCGTTACCCGCCTGGCTTCACAGCACGACGAAGACTAATATAGGCGGTAGTGACATGAGGCTACCTGCTGCCATCGCAATCGCGGTTGTTCCGGCAGCGGTTTACGCACAGACGCCGCCTGCGCACCCCGACACGGTCATTCGTGCGACCACCAGACTTGTCGAAGTTCATGTAGTCGCTCGCGACGCCCAGGGGAGACACGTAACCAATCTCCGAAGCGAGGACTTCAAAGTCTTTGACGACGGCACAGCGCGACCGGTTGTCTCCTTTTCCATGGATGACACCTCCTCCGCAAGCGAAAAGTCCTCACCCGCTCGCGACTCCGGCCGGGGAGCGAACAACCGTGCGGCCGAAACGCCAATGGGCTATTCCGCGATCCTTCTGGACTGGCTCAATAGTTCCTTTTCTGACCGTCTACGCGGCGATGATGCGGTCCGAAAAGTGTTCAGTACGATTCCCGTGCGCCAACTGGTCGCCGTCTACGTCCTCGGCACTGAGCCGCCAAATTCGAAACATCCGCTGGCTCTGTTTAGCAATTTCAGCGACGACCAGGCCGATATCGCGAGCATTATCGATGACCCTCTCGTCCTCCCGGGCCCTGATCTCGCGGAGTCACATGGAATCTTCGATGCACGGTACAGCGCCAGTGCACAAGGCGCCAGTGTGCAGCAGCAGGTGTTCGACTGGGACAACCGAATCATGGACACAGTGCGGGCCCTCTCGGATCTGGCGGACCGGATGGCTCGCCTGCCCGGCAGAAAGAGCGTGATCTGGCTCACCACCGGTTTTCCGGCGATCATCGATGCCAAAGTCATCCCAGGTATCAAAACGCCCGAAGGCATTTATCTCAAGGAAATCGACCGAGTCTTGGCGAGGTTCAATCAGTTAAACATCGCTGTTCACACTGTCAACACGAAGGGGCTATCGGCAAGTGGTGGGCGCAGCTACGACGACACGTTAAAGGAATTCGCCGATCGCACCGGCGGCACGATGTTCTCGGACCGAAATGATATAGACACGGGCGTGCAGGTCGCGCTCGAAGACATGCACGATGGCTACACTCTAGGTTTTCTCGTGCCCGATGGAGCCCCCGCTGGCATGCACCGGATTAAAGTTCGGACCAGCAGGCGAAACGTGAACCTCGCCTACCGCGAGTCCTACTATCCGAATTAAGCTACGATCCGGAGTGAGGCGCTGAACGTGATTTCAAGTCAGCGAACAACTTCGGTGAGTCGCGGCTCGCTGACAACCTCGTCCGGCTCAGTCCACATCTCAATCACCTGGGGCAGAGAGATGACGAAGACGACCAGCCATGAAATGATCACCGGGCTGTCCGTCAACATGTCCCTCCACCCGCCCGCCGGCATCCACAGCCACACTGCCCAGTAACCTGCCGCGAACCCAAGGAGAGCTTTTCGAAGAAATCGAAACGCAGCATCGTTGGCCTGCAGCCGCGCCGCCTCTTGCCGCTCATCCGGAGTCTCGTCGAGCAGGCGGCCGCCCACCTGATACCTCCGAAGGATCTCCTTCTGTTCGGCGGCGGAGAGCTCCTCGAAGTTGAGTCCATGCGCGACCTGTGCCCGATCGTCGAGACTCGACACGCAGCGCCATCTTCGGAAGGACCAGCGGGACCAATCTTTCAGCGCCGTGAGCGCAGCCATCGCGGGAAGCAATAGCGCCCATTGGAGCTCAAGGAAGCGGTGATGGTCGCTGCCCAGCGTTATCAGCGCGCCTAGCAGCATGGTTACGTAAAACCACAAGACCTGACGCCGCCTGTATCGTCTGGTTCGCCACTTCAACGCCATCCGCAACCGTGAGCTTGCCTTCGATTTTTGAACTTCCATCATGCGGGCCTCTTTTCGATCGTATACACCTGTTCGCTTAAGGGCCGGAACGGGTCGGGGGAAAACACTGCTTCCATGGGAAGCTGAAAAAACCGGCTGATTTTGAACGCGAGTTCGAGGGACGGGATGTAGTCACCGCGTTCGAGAAAGCCTATCGTCTGAGGATTTACACCCACATTTTCCGCAAGCTTCGCTCGCGAGAGATTCCTCTCGGCTCGCAACACGGCGATGCGGTTGTGAATCGACATGCTTCTATTCTAAAGCGAAGCGTTGCGTATCCGCAACATGGCGCGCCTTAGCGTGGCGCTCGCACTCCGGCGTGTGAGCGCCGTTCATCCAGTGCAATCAGCATCCGTTTCAGAGCCACCAGCCGATAGCTGCGTTCCACAAGCCCCTTGACCACGTTCCAATCGAAGGTCTTATCGATCCACACGCTCAGCCATTGCCCGCGACCGTATGGAGTCGGAAAGAATAGAGGATTTCGAGACAGGCGCTCGGTATCGCCTTGGCCTAACCGGAAGGCGATCGAGGGCCTGCCCTTGAATTGCCCGAAGGTTGCAAATGTCTTCTTGCCCGCCGCGAAATTCGGATGGTCGAACGAGCCCCGTTCCGCCAGGCAGCGCGAGGCACAACGTCCGCAGCTCTTCGAGCACTCCTTCGGCTGAAGGGACCAGGTCTACTCCTTTTCGGCAGCAAATTGCGGTGCGCCTCTAATTCCGGAACCCGCCCTCCAGCGCGAACCATTGCGGGTTCAGATTCCCCATCGGGGACTGCCGGATCTTATCCAGCTCCGCCTGCGGCCCGTGGACCTCCAGCCGCTCCACGTCGGAGATCTTCAGCGCCTCTTGCAGCAAGTCGCCGATATTTTCCGCGTGCTTCAGCAGCGCCGCCGCATCGGTATATCCTTCGCGGCAATGCACGATGTCTCCGTTGAATGTGAAGGCGTAGTACAGGCACTCCGGTTCGGTCTTAGTCTTCTCCACGAACCGTTTGCACAAAGCCTTGAACTCTTCCATCTTGCCGCTATGGATCTTGAAGTAAGGGTAAAGCGCGACGCACGCGTCTTGAGTCATGGTCTATTCCTCTCGAAAGGACTCAACTTTACCACAGGCCGCCTTTGTCATAGTAAGCAACTCCGCCAGTTGATTTCGCGCATTCTCCGTGAGCGTTCCGCGATCCTTCACTGTCATTCCTACCGTCGGAATCGGCTCTCCGATACGAACCTTCACCCGGCCGCTGCGGATGAGCACTGCGCCCATAGGCAAAATCTCGCGAGCCCCAATCAGCGCCACGGGCACCAACGGAGCCTGCGCCTTGATCGCGATGTACGCCGCTCCTTCCTTGAACTCCTGAAGCTTTCCATCGGCGCTGCGCCCGCCTTCGGAAAAGAAGAACGCGGACGTGCCGTCGGATTCAATCAGCTTGGCCGTCTGGCCCAGCGTTCGCACCGCGCCTCTGGGATCGTCCAAAGGGACCGCGATGTGCCCTGCCGTCTTCAGGTGCCAGCCGATGAACACCCACGGAAACTTGAACAGCTCCTCCTTCGCCAAGAAGCGGAACTGCACCGGAATGCTGGCAAGAATGATCGGAGTATCCGCGTAACTCAGATGGTTCGCCGAAAACACGTACGGCCCCGACGCTCGCAAATGCTCCAGTCCCTCCACATCCAGCCGCACATTCGCGAAAAACATGAGCGAGCGGGCCCACATCCTCGCGATCGCGATTTGCGCGCGTTCCGTTCGCCGGAACAGCGCTACGGCCGCGCTCATTACGCCGAAGAAGGCCGTCGAAACAAGAACTGCCGGAAGGACGAATCCCAGGCTCCACGCCTTTGTCATTAAGTGGCTATTGTAAGCGTGCGCGCAAAAAATCCATTAGCGTCTTGCGCTCCTCATCGTCCAGCTTGCCGTCATGATTGCGGTCGAACAAGCTGATCGCCATCGACAGGCGAGCTCGCGCCTGCGGACTGATCTCCGGCGGGAAGTCGTTCAGATTATCGGCCTGCGCCAGGAACTCATTGATAAATTCCAGGCCGATCTGCTTCTGAAACAGTGCCTGGTCGTCCATCGATTTCAGCTTCACGCTCAAGAACGCCACCGCCATCTCATCTGTCGTCTGTTCGCCCCAATGCACGTTCACCGGCGGATGCGACGGGTTGCGGATATTCGCCACAGAGTTGTCGTAGGTGTACTCGATCTCCACTCGAGTGCCCTTCGGAAGCTTTACCGGCTCCTTGTAGCGGTACTGTCCCTGCCAGTTGAAATCCCAATCCTTGATCCAGATCATATGCTGCACGGTTCCATCCGGCAGTTTCGCGTCGATCTTC
This sequence comes from Bryobacteraceae bacterium, assembly GCA_030037375.1. Lineage (GTDB taxonomy): Bacteria > Acidobacteriota > Terriglobia > Bryobacterales > Bryobacteraceae > Palsa-187. The sequence continues at coordinate 20,412 of JASHRP010000253.1, forward strand.
ATGTCCTTGCCCAGGTAGTGGGCGTGCGGCGTGATACCTAGCACCTCCACATCCTGCGGAATCGTGATTCCCGCCTTGACCACGTAATGCGACTCTCCCGCTGGAATGTGAATCGCCCGCGAGTTGATGAACACCATTCCGCGCCCGACCGTCGGCGGATCGCCGAACGTCATCCCCAGCGAGGATTGGTCTTGCTCCGCCTTCCCCGATGGATGATAGTGAATCTGCAACACCAAATCGCTGCCCTTAGGAACCGTCAGCGACATTCCCGGTCCGGCCACGCTTGGGCTTCCGCCGGGAGCCCAGCCGGCCACCATGCTGATCGGCGCGAATCCCGGCCCACCAAAACACGGGTAGCTATTTCCGTTTCGAGCCAGCCTGCGCGCGTTCCCGTCGGGATCGCTGAACACGATCGCATGATGCACGATCTTGCGATTGTCCGGCCGGAACTCGAACGATTTTACGTACGCGTCGTGATCCAGGTTCATCGGAATCACGAAGCAGCGGTATTGATCCGGCCCGTCAGCGGGAAGCGAATACGCCTGCTCCAGCTTGAACACCTTGTCCGGCTGCCCTGCCTGCCAGCCGTCAGTGAATGTCGGCGGCGTGGGCTTCTCCGAAGCGTTCCCTTCCGGAGCGCCATTCGCTGCCCAATCCTTCAGGGTCGCGATCTGCGCGTCGCTCAGCCGCCGCTCATTCTGGAACTCGCCGTAGCCTGGCTCCGCCTTCCATGGCGGCATGAAGCGGCTTTGCGTCACCGTCGCGATCTGTTTAGCTCGCTTGGCCGCGTCCTGATACGTCAGCAGCGAAAACGGCGCGACCTCCCCCGGCCGGTGGCACGTCGCGCAATTGCTGTACAGAATCGGCGCGATGTCATGATTGAAAGTCGGAGTCGCAGCCGCGGCTGCCATCGCACCGGCCAAGCCGGCCCAAATCAAATTGCGCATCGAATGTCTCACTTAACTGGAATAATGGAACAACCGACCGGCTGCACAAACGCCTTCGCTACCGGTTTTCCGGTGAGGCTCGCGTCGATCGCATCCCGCAGCTCATGCACCGTGGCCTGATTCCGAGCCTGCCCGAATCCTTCCACGCGATTGTCGATCCGTCCCAAATACACCAACCCGGACCGCGGAGAAATGACCGCAGACTCAGGATTCGTATCGGCGTTCGTATACTTCACCAGAATTTGCGTTGGATCGATCAGCACCGGGAACATGTACGCGAAATCCTTCACGTGCTTGCGAAGATCGGCGAGCGGCACGCTCGTATCCGTCATCACTCCGTAGAACCGCACGCCGCGCGACCCATACTCCTTCGCGATGCGATTCATCTCCGGGACATACCCATTGCTGATCGGGCAGTCAGTGGTGAGGAAGAACAGCACCACGTTTGAGCCCTTCCACTCCGCGTCGGTATGCGTCGCCCCCGAGGTATCCTGTAGCGAAAACCGCGGCGCCTCCTTGATCAAAGACGCGCCCCAACCGCTCATCGCCAAACTCGCGGCGAAAAAAACTATCGCACTACGGCATCCCATAACTGACCTCTACAACTAGAATACGCAAGCCGCGCCTCGCCGATCAGAAAAAGTGATCCCGTCACCACCACCACATCGTCAGCGGACACTTCGGAGTTCACCAACTCCATGGCGGCGCTAAAGTTCTCCGCGGTCCAACCCTTCCCCGCCAGCTCTCGCAGAGCCTCCGGACGCACTGCTCGCGACCCTTCGGGTGCTGTAAGAACCAGCTCATCCGCCAATGGAAACAGAACCTCCGCGATCTCCTCCACGGACTTGTCTCGCATCGCCCCGTAAATCATCCACAGCTTCTTTCCCGCGTAGAACCGTTCGAGATAGCGCCGCAGCGCCCGCGCCCCCGCCGGATTATGCGCCCCATCCAGGATCACATCCGGATTCGGCGCGACGCACTCCAGTCTCCCTGGCCATCGCGCCTCCGCGATTCCATCCGCCGGCACTCCGAGCTCCCATAAAACCAGCACCGCGGTAACCGCGTTATCCACTTGATGCTCTCCGGCCAGAGGACACCGCAGCCCGTTGAAGCTGCACCCGCGCGCATCGATCTCAAGATCCCGAATCTCGAAATCCGCGGCCCGGATCACTCGGATTCCCAACTCCCGCGCCCGCTCCTCCAGCACCGATTCCGCCTCCGGCCGCTGCTTCGCGAACACCGCCGGAACTCCCGGCTTGAGAATCCCCGCCTTCTCGCCCGCGATCGCCTCGATCGTATGGCCCAGATACGCCTCATGATCGAAGTCGATCGCAGTGATCGCCGTCACCGCGGGCACGATCACATTCGTCGCATCCAGCCTTCCCCCGAGCCCCGTCTCGATCACCGCCGTCTCCACGCCCAGCTCGCGAAACAGCCAAAATCCCATCGCCGTCACGGTCTCGAAATACGTGGGATGGCAATCCAGATCCAGCTTCTCCGAGGTCTCGTGCACCACTTCGAACGCTCTCCGGAACTGCTCCTTTGTTACCGGAATCCCGTCGATTTGAATCCGCTCGACTGGCTCGATCAAATGCGGCGACGTAAACAATCCCGTGCGCACGCCCGCCGCCCGCAGCCCGGCCTCGACCATCGCGCACGTCGAGCCTTTCCCATTCGTCCCCGCAACGTGCACCGTCCGGTAAGCATTCTGCGGATCGCCCAGCGCCTTCAAAACCGCGCGAATCCGCTCCAGCCCCAGTTTCGCCGTCTTGATCTCGTTGCCGAGCGCGTATAGAAAATTTACTGAGTCGGGATAATCCAAATGGCAGGTCTCAACCGTAGAATAGTCCAATGAGCACATCCCCTCAAACCATCCCGCCGCATGCCGCCATGATGCAACTGCTGATGGGCGGCATGATTAGCGGAGCCGTATCGGCGCTTGCGCGCCTCGGCGTGCCCGATCACCTCGGTTCGACGCCGCAATCCGCCGACGAACTCGCGCTGAAAGTCGGCGCTGAGGCCGTACCGCTTTATCGCCTGATGCGGGCCTGCGCCGCCGTCGGTGTTCTCGCCGAGGGCTCCGATGGCAAATTTTCGCAAACGCCGCTGTCCGAGCTTCTGCGCAGCAACGGACCGGTCAGTCTTCGCGGCTGGGCCATGATGAATTCGCAAGAATGGCACATGCGTGGCTGGGAGCACCTGGAGTATTGCGTGCGTACCGGGAAGCAGGCGCTCGACAAGATCTACGGCAAACCCGCGTTTGAGTTGCTCAACGAGCGTCCCGAGATCGCATCCGTTTTCAATCACGCGATGACCGATCTCTCGCGGCTGGACAGTCCCGCGGTTGCCGAGGCTTATTCCTTCGAAGGCATCGGACACATAACCGACGTCGGCGGCGGCCACGGTCTCCTTTTGGCCACGATCCTGGAGCGCCACCTGCACCTGCGCGGGACTCTCTATGAAACTCCGAAAGTGATCGAAGGCGCCCACACCGGTCCACTCGCGCTGGTCATGGACCGTTGCACGCTCATCGGCGGAGACATGTTCACGTCGATCCCGCCTGGAGCGGATGCCTACATCATGAAGCACATCATTCACGATTGGCCCGATGAGCTAAGCCTCAAAATCTTGCGGGGCTGCCGCGCTGGGATCGATCCCGGCGGTAAATTGCTCGTGGTCGATCAAGTCATTCAACCCGGCAACGACTTCGATCCCGGCAAATTCCTCGACCTCGAAATGCTCATCTTCCCCGGCGGCCACGAGCGCACCGAAAAGCAATTCCGCGATCTCTTCGGTGCCTCCGGCTGGCGCTTGAACCGCATTATCCCGACGCCCGCCGGAATCTCGATCGTCGAGGGCCGCCCGGCCTAACGCGTCTTCCAGTACTCCGCCATCAACTCGCGCGACCAAGCGGGTTCCCGGATTTCGCCTCGCGGCAGGAACCCGCTCATTACCGGCTTGATGTCGAGCACGGGAGTCCCATCAATCGCGTCCAATTCGGCGACCACCAACGTCCGCCCCTCCCGCCGCATAATCCGGCACACGGTGCTGCCGATCCGGTTCGGCCGCTCCTTCTTACGCTGAGCGAAAATCCCGACCGCGGGCCACTCCGGATTCCCACGCGGATGCCACGCGCCCGTCACGATTTTCCCCGCATCCACGCGATCGAAATGAAAAATCACCTCCGCGTGCGAGAACTCTTCGATTCCCGCGAGCGCCTCCGGCCCGAACCGCTCGTCTAAAACAATCCGCGATTCGCTTCCGCCCCAATAATCGTCCTTCGCCTCCGTCCGCGAAGCCTCGACCCTGCCGATCGGCATCATCTCAATGCGCATGCCGCTGAGTATACTGAAAACGTCGCGTCCGACCCCTAAGACCCTCCCGCGCCAGGATTCGCCAAGGCATGTTCCCGCGTGGCCAACAATCCGGATTTAAAGAACTTCCAGTTCCCTCCGACCGTCAGCATCACCATGCAAGTCAATGGCGTCAGCAGCCAGATCGGCGTGGCTCTCTCGATCTCCCCGTAGTTTTAGGCGTCCCGGTCAAACGCGCTTTCGAGCGGAATGTCAATATCCGGATTCTCCGCGCGCAGCGTCGCTGCGGCCATCCCCTCCGGATGCTGGCGCGAATAAATGAGTGCCGCCTTCTCCTCCGGATCAATCACCCAGACCCATTCCACGCCGATGGAAAGATAATCCTCAATCTTCGGAACTATCCGCACCATCCGATCTTCGGGCGACAATATCTCGACGGCGAGGAACGGAGGAACCGTAGGAATATGGGTACCGATGTTATCGTCACGCCAGACCGAAATATCGGGAACTCTAAAGCGGCGAGGATGTATCTGGACCCTGAGCTCTGTCATCACGCGGATTCCCAGCGTTTTCCGGAACCGCCATAACAAGCGGTACAAGTTGCCCTGAACATCGGCATGCGGAATTTCGCCCATATTCCTCTCGACCACTTCGCCATCAACGTATTCGCAATCTGGGCCCTCAAAGCTGGTTCGAAGGTACTCTTCGACATCCATCAGGACTTTGGTGCTCATCGGAACCTCATTGGCATTATCCCACCCACGCTACACTCGGAAAAAGATGTCCCCCTCCGACTTTTTCCACACCTCCCTCGTCTCTACCAACGGAGCCATTTGAGTGATCTTCCGGGAAGTCGAAGATCGCGACCTGATCGCTAAAGCGCGGCGGGGAGACGTGGAGGCCTTCAACCTCCTTGTGTCCCGGTGGGAGAAGCGCGTCTTCAACTACCTGCTGCGCCTGCTCGCGAACCGGGAGGATGCGCTCGATGTGACCCAGGACGTGTTCTTGAAGGCATACCAGAACTTATCTAAGCTGGACGACGCGGCCCGTTTCGCCGGGTGGCTGTTCCGGATTGCTCATAACGAAGCTTTCTCCTTGCTTCGCCGTAAGCGTCCGGAGAGTGAGCTTCCTCTCGAGCTCAAACCCGCCGAAACGGGCCGCCTTCTTCCGCTCGAGCTCTCCTTGGCCGTCGAAAGCGCCCTCAAGCGCCTCAATGAGGATCAGCGCGAGGCCGTCCTCCTCAAGGTCTATCAAGGCTTCAAGTTCGACGAGATCGCCGAAATTCTGGACTGCCCGGTCTCAACCGTCAAGTCTCGTGTCTACACCGCGCTGGAGCTTTTGAAAACGGTGCTCGCTCCTAGCGTAATAAGAGGGGAACTATGAGTTGTCAATACGATTGGAAATCTTACGCGCTCGGCGAAATGGATCGCTCCGCGCGCCGCGAGGCCGAGGCCCATGCCAACGCCTGCCCCGCTTGCCGTGAAGAGCTGGCGTCGACGCGCCTGACTCTCGACGCCTTGTCCACCCTGCGCGAGGAAGAAATCCCCCGCCGGATCGCCTTCGTCTCCGACCAGATTTTCGAGCCGCGCTGGTACCAGCGAGCCTTCCGATCTCTGTGGAGCCCGAATTTCGCCGCCGCTTGTGTGGTCGCCGGAGCAATTCTGTTCCACGCCTTTCGCGGCACGCCGGACCAGGCCGTGGTGAACGCGCAGATCGATGCCGCGGTGAGTAAAGCGGTCGCCGTGGAAGACGCCCGCTATGCCGAGCAGTTCGAAAGGCTGGCGAGCCAGGTGAATGCTCGCAGCGAGGTCTTCACCAGGACTGTGAACAGGGAGGTTCGGCAATGAGAGCCTTCATTCTGGCCGGTTTTGTAATTGCCCTGGGAGCCACCGCGGGAGCAATCGCGGATACGCCCGCCGTCCCTCGCACGGCGATTCGAGCGGCGGAGCTAAGTCTCGACGAACGGCTGCAGCGCATTTTCCCGGATACGCCATCCGCATTGGTGGGCACCACGCGAGGTATTTATCTGGAGGGCTATGGCGCAGTATTTACGGCGGAGATGGAGCCGGTCACCGACGGAACTAGCCTGATGAACTCGGTTCTGCGGCCGGAGCAAAAGGTCGAAGTCCTGAAGAAGAAAGTCGGCCGCATCCCCGACCTGCGCAAAGCCATGGAGAGCGCGCTGGTGGAGACCGCCGCATCGCTCGACTCGGTCCCGCTCGATGAGCAGGTGGTTCTGGAAGTCGTGATCGACCGTTTCCTCTGGGAAGACGGCAAGGGCTATCCGGCAGAGCTGATGGTGCAAGCGCCGCGCCGCAAGCTGCTCGACATAAAGCATGCCAATGGCGCAGGCATGGAAGCCATCCGCGTGACCCAGCGGTAATCCGGGACCATGCGGCTGGGCGAGATCCTCATCGAAAGGCGGCAGCTTACTCAAGAGGACCTCGACCGCGCGCTCGAACTCCAGCGGGAGCGGGGAGACAAGCTGGGCAAGATCCTGGTCGACCTCGGCTTCGTTGCTCATCGCGACGTGTTGAGCGCCCTCGCGGAGCAGTTACAAGTTCCCGTTCTCGCCATCGAAGGCCCTCCCGCCGTATCGCCCGAGCTTGAATCTCTCTCTCCGCGCTTCCTGCGCACGTATCGCTGCCTTCCGGTCATTCAGCACGACCACACTGTCACGCTGGCCATGGCCGATCCGCTCGATTTCGAAACCCGCTCGACCGTCGCATCGTGTACCGGGCTCGCCGTTCAGCCCGGCATTGCGCCGGAGCAGGAAATCCTCGACGCCATCGACCGCTACTACGGCCAAAGCTCCAAGAACGACACCGAGCTTGCCATGCCGGTCACCGATACCGAGGATCTCGAACACCTGCGCGACATGGCCAGCGAGGCTCCGGTCATCCGCCTGGTCAACGCCATGATCGCCTCGGCCGTCGAGAAGCGCGCCAGCGACATCCACATTGAACCGTTCGAAAAAGAATTCCGCGTCCGCTATCGCATTGACGGCGTGCTGGTCAACCAGGACCCTCCGCCGCGCGAATTCAAAGCCGCCATCATCAGCCGCGTGAAGCTGATGGCCCGGCTGAATATTGCGGAGCGGCGTCTGCCGCAGGACGGCCGCATCAAGATCAAGACCATCGGCCGCGAAGTCGATCTCCGCGTCTCGACTCTGCCCACGCTTTACGGCGAAAGCGTGGTCATGCGCCTTCTTGACCGCTCCGCCGGCGATTTCTACGATCTCGAGCGCCTTGGCTTCGACCGGCACATGCTCTCGCGCATGGAGTATTACACTTCGCTTCCGCACGGCATCTTTCTGGTCACAGGTCCCACCGGCAGCGGCAAATCGACCACACTCTACTCCGCGCTCAAGCGCATCAACCAGAGCGACAAAAAAATCATCACCATCGAAGATCCGGTCGAGTATCAAATGGACGGAATCAACCAGATTCACGTGAACACGCAGATCGGATTGACGTTCGCTCAAGGGCTGCGGCACATTGTCCGTCAGGACCCCGACGTGATCATGATCGGCGAAATTCGCGATCGCGAAACGGCCGATATCGCCATCCGCGCCGCGCTCACCGGCCACTTCGTTTATTCCACGCTGCACACCAACGATGCCCCCAGCGCGATTACGCGTCTGACGGATATGGGCGTCGAAAACTTCCTGATGACCTCGTCGCTGGTCGCGGTCCTCGCGCAGCGCCTGGTTCGCGTCATCTGCGCCGATTGCAAGGAGCCCGCCGGAACGACCATCACTCCGGGGGGCGATACCATCGATATCTGGCGCGGCGCAGGATGCACGAGCTGCTTCGGCACCGGCTACCACGGCCGTATGGGAATCTTTGAGCTGATGGAGTTGAGCGAATCGATTCGCAACCACATCATGCACAATGACGATGCCGCCAAGATCACCGCCGCAGCACGCCGCGATGGCATGCGCAACCTGCGCGAGGATGGCTGGCAGAAGGTCCGCAACGGCTTCACCACTCCTGAGGAAGTCACGCGCGTGACGCAAGAGCTCTAAAATGGCGACGGCTTATTTCTTCAAAGCGGTCGCCTCCGACGGCAAAACGCGCACCGGAACACTCACGGCTGAATCCGAGCGCCTCGTCGCCGCCGAGCTGCGCCGTCAAGGCCTCGTTCCGGTCCAGGTCAGCGCCCAGGCGCCGAAGAAGGGCATCCAGATCAATCTTCCGGTGCTCGACGGCGGCCGGCGCCGCGACGTCCTCTTCTTCACCTCCGAAGTTTCAACTCTGTTGAACGCCGGCGTTCCGCTTGACCGCACGCTTTCCGTCACTGCCCAGTTGAGTGAGCGCGCCAGCTTCCGCGCCCTCGTCACCGACATCCTGCGCATTTTGAAGAGCGGCAAATCTCTCGCCGACAGCCTCGCCGCGCATCCCGGGCATTTCTCCGAGCTCTACGTCAACATGGTGCGCGCCGGCGAAGCCTCCGGCTCGCTCGCGCTCATCTTCGAAAGGCTTGCCGAATTCGAGCGCACCCGTGATGACCTGCGCGGCTATATCGTCAGCTCGATGATCTATCCGTGCCTGCTCACCTCGGTCGGCATCGCGTCCATCATCGTGTTGCTCGAATTCGTGGTTCCGCGCTTCGCCTTGATCTTCTCCGATCCGCATATGAAGATCCCCACTCCCACGCTTCTGATGATGCAGGCGAGCGCGATCATCCAGACCTGGTGGCTCCCGTTCGTCATCGCCCTCGCGGCGGCCATCATCGCGTTCACCACGTATATTCGCACTGTGCCCGGGAGACTGTGGTGGGATACTCTTCGCCTCCGCATCCCGCTGATCGGAGACGCTCTGCGCAAGGCCGAAACCTCGCGTTTCGCGCGCGCCATGGGCACTCTCGTCGCATCAAGTGTTCCGCTGGTCACCGCCATCGGCATCTCCGGAGGCATTCTCAACAACCGGCTCATGGCCGGTTCCCTCGAAACCGTCGCGCAAGGGGTGAAGCGCGGTGAAGGCATTTCCCAGCCGCTTCAGAAGACCGGCGCATTTCCTCCGCTCGCCGGATATCTGCTCGCGGTGGGCGAGGAAACCGGCCATCTCGATTCCATGTTCTACCGCATGGCCGATATCTACGAAAACGAAACGCGCACGTCTATCCGCCGTTTCACTTCGCTGTTCGAGCCGCTCATCATCCTGACGATGGGCATTGTCATCGGCAGCCTAATCTTAAGCTTGCTGCTCGCCATCACGAGCATTAACAACGTGGACCTATGAAACGAATCCTTTCCCGCAAACGACGCCAGCGAGGTGTCACTTTGATCGAGATGCTCGTGGTGGTGGTCATCATGGGCCTGTTCGTCGGCCTTGTCGGCGTAAGCCTCTTTCGCCGCGCCGACGAAGCCAAGCGCACCGCCGCGCGCACTCAGATCGACTCCTTTATGACCGCCCTCGGAGCCTACAAACTCGACACCGGCAACTTCCCCAACACCGATCAGGGTCTCAAAGCTCTGCTAGTCAAACCCGAAGGCGTCGATCAATGGTCCGGTCCCTATTTGCCGAAGGATGTTCCCCTCGACCCGTGGGGCCACACCTACTGGTACAAATATCCGGGCGAGCACGGCGATCAGCCTGACTTGATCTCCTATGGCGCGGACGGCCAGCCAGGCGGCGAAGGAAATAATGCCGACATCGAGAGCTGGTCGAATTCGAAATAAGCTTCCCGCACAACGGAGCCTCGCGCGGCTACGTCGGTCAGGGCGGGTCCGAATCGGAGCGTCCGCGCGGGCCCTGTGCGGTCCGCCGAAGGGGGTTCGTGGGCGGCGCGGTGTTACGCTCATTGAGCTGCTGTTGGTGGTCACCATCATGGCCCTGCTCGCAGCAGTGACTTATCCCACTGCTGCTTCCGGCCTTGACTCCCTCCGCCTCCGCACCGCTTCCGAGCGCGTCATGGCCCTGCTCAATCTCGCGCTCGACCGCGCGGATCAACTCCAGCAGGTCATCGAAATCCGCATCTCGCCGGCCGATAACGCAATCTCTGCACGCTCCGTCGACCTGGCCTTGAACCGAACTTTGGAAATTCCCTCGCCGATCCGCATCGTCTCCGCCGGCCCTCCCCTGCCGAATCAAATTCCCGCGCCGACGGAAATGCGCCGCTATCTCCTCTATCCCGGCGGCTCGCCGCCACGCATCGGCATCGAACTTGAATCGCCCGAAGGCCGGCGCCGCCGCATCTCCGCCGACCCGATCACCGGCACGCTCCATTCCGAGGTCGTCGCATCGCAATGAATTTTTCCACGACGCGTCGCCGCAGAGCCAAGCGAGGGTTTACCCTGCTGGAGGTTCTCGTCGCCGCGGTCATCATGGGCGTCGCCGTCGCCGGGCTCATGAGCGGACTTTCGGCGTCCACCCGCAACGCTGCCCGCCTTTCGCAGTTCGACCGCGCCACGCTGTTCGCGCAGCAAAAGATGGATGAGCTTCTGGTCGCCTCTGAGATCCATCGTGGCCAACCCCTCCAAGGCATCTTCGATCCAGCCGTGACCGGCGGCCAGCAAATCGGCTGGGACGCTGTGATCCTCCCGTTTGAGACAGCGCCAGGCGCCGGGCCGGGCATGTGGGTGCTGGATCGCGTGCAGCTCGAAATCTGGTGGATGGATGGGCAAACCCGCCGCTCATTTTCGCTCGAAGGCTTCCGCCGTGGAATCCTCCAGAACGGAGATCCCACTCATGTGCCGTAAGAGGCCCCGTATATCCCGGGCGCGATCCGCAGGCTTCACGCTGATCGAAATGATCATCGCCGTGACGCTGGTCGCCGCGATCATCTCCGGCCTGCTGATTTCCATGCGCACCGGTCTCTCGGCTTATCAACGGGTGAATCAGCGCCTGGAGGACAATCGCCGCGCCATGGGACTTGACCAGGCTCTGCATCGCCAGCTCGGGGGAATGATGCCCGTGAGCGCTCCTTGCGGACCCGGCTCGGCCAGGATTCCGGTGTTCGACGGCGCTCCGTCCTGGCTGCGCTTCGTGAGCAGCTCATCGCTTGCCGAAGGCGCGCGCGGCTATCCGCGCATCGTCGAATACTTGGTCGATAACGACCCTCGCGGCGGCGTGCGCCTGATGATGAATGAGCGCATCTACACGGGCCCGGCGAGTCTCCTGCCATTGTGCGCCAATAATTCCTTTGTCCCGGTCACGCTGAATCCGCAATCCTTCGAAATGGCCGGCCGCCTGGCGTATTGCCGCTTCGGCTATCGCGTGACCGCTCCGGATTTCGTCAGCGGAGGCGATTGGCTGCCGCTTTGGCAAGCCCCCAATCTTCCCCGGGCCGTACGCATCGAAATGGCGCCCCTCGACTCCGGCCCATCCCGGCTTCCGATGCTCAGCGTGAATGTCCCGGTCCACATCACCCGCGACGTGCTTGGCCCTTATGCGGACAATTAAACGTCCCGGCCGGCGTGGCAGCGCGCTTCTCGCCGTTATGTGGATTGCGGCGGCGCTCGCCGCGATCGCCTTCGCGCTCTCCTCCACGGTCCGGTCCGAAATCAATCGCGTGGGAGGCTCAGCCGACGGTCTGCGAACTTCCTACCTCGCCAGCGGCTCAGTCGAACGCGGCATCCAATGGATGCTGTGGGGGTGGACCGGCTACAACCAGACCAATCCCGACGGCACGCCGCGCTTCTGGCTTCCCGGCACGCCTCGCATGGTCATGCACTATCCCAGCGGCGACGCTGTGGTTGAACTGATTCCCGACTCGGCCAAGCTCAATATAAACTCCGCCAGCCCCGATGAGCTCCTTCGAGTCATCACCGCCGTCAGCGGCGATCCGGCTCTCGCCCGCAACATCGCCGAGGCCATCATCGACTGGCGAACCCCGCCCGCGGGCGGCTCTAGCCCCTTGGATTCGTTCTATTTGTCGCTTGGGCCGACTTTCCTACCCCGGCACGCGTCCTTTGAGGAGATTGAAGAATTATTGCTGGTGCGCGGCGTGACCCCGGAACTCTTCTATGGCAACTTCGTGAGCGACGCGGAAGGCCGCTTGTTCGCCCGGGGCGGTCTTCGCGATTGCCTGTCGGTCTGGGGCAGTCACGGCCCTTACGACATCAACACTGCCAGCCCCGCGCTGATGGAAGCAGCCGGCGTGCCGGCGAATTCGATCTCCCAGATCCTGCAGCGCCGCACGATCCGGCCGTTTCACGACATGGGTGAGGTTCAGAGTCTCGGCATCGCCGCGCCGGGCCTCATGGTCGGAGGCAATCTGATCTGGACACTCCGCGCCACGGCGCGATTGCGCCGCGCTGACGGCTCGCCCTCCGATGTGCTTCGCACTTCATCGGCGACGGTGAAGTTGCTCGATGTCAGGCGCTTCCCGCAGATGCCGTTACACGTTCTGCGTTATTACGACGATGCCTGGAGCGAGTTAGAACTCGCACCGCCGGCGCGGCCTCTTGCGCCCGCCGCGCCGGTCCTCGGAGCCGCGCTGCCATGATTCCCGGTGGTCTCAAAAAGGCGCTGGCTTTCGGCAGCGGAGTCGGCATCCAGATCGCCGGTTCTCCGGGCGGAGAGTCGCTCCGCATCGCTGCCGTCCGCGTCCGTCCGAACGGCGCGCGTCTCGTCGAGACGCTTTTCATAGAGGACTTCCAGCGTCAGCCCGCCGGGGTCTGGGGCGCCGATTACGGAGCCTTTCTGCGCAAACTCGGCATGCGCCAAGCCGTCGCGGTGGTGTTATTGCCCCGCGCGGCCGTGACTTTGCGCCCGATCTCGCTGCCCGGCGTCTCCGACAGCGATCTCGCCAACGCCGTCCGCTTTCAGATGGACGGCTTGCATCCCTATAGCGAAGACGATGTGTACTCCGGCTGGACGCGCCTTCCCGGAACGTCGACCGTGCTGGTCGCAGTCGCGCGCCGCCCGGTCGTCGACCGCTATGAGGCATTGTTTGAAGAAGCCGGCATTCGCGTGAGCGGATTCACTTGCTCGGCCGCCGCTATCTATTCCGCGCTTCGGTTTTTCGGAGCCGCGCCTCCAGCCGAAATACTCGCGGTCGACGATTCCAGCGGCGCGCTCGAATTTTACGGTGAAAGTCCCGCGCGTCCGCTCTTCTCCGCGAGCTTCGACGCCTCGAATGATCGCGCGTCAGCGCTCGCCGCGGCGGAGCTGCGCATTTCTCCAGGCGCTGAACCTGTCACGCTCTCGAAGCTCCTCGGCTCGGACCATCCGCTGCCCTTCGCCGCCGCGCTCTCTTCCGCCTGCCCGCTACTGTCGCTGCCCTTGAATCTTCTGCCGGCCGACCGCCGCCAGGCTAGTTCGCGCCTTCGCTGGGCGCCGACCGTCGCTCTCGGAACCGCCGCGCTCGCCCTTGCCGCCATGTTCATCGGCTTCCCGGCTTACGAAAACCACAAATACATCAGATCGCTCGAAGGGCAGATCAAGGCCGTCACTCCAGCCGCAGACCGCGCCGCGGCCATCGATAAGCAAGTGGCGGCCGTGCGCGGCCGGATCCAGCTTCTCGACGACTGGCGTCGTCATCCCAAGGCCGACATGGACGTTCTCGCCGAGCTTACCCGCATCCTGCCTCCGCCCACTTGGGTCAATCTCATGCAGATTTCGCCCAAGCAAGTGATCGTCGGCGGCGAAACGCCGGAGGCCGCGCCTCTGCTCTCCGTGCTCGACAATTCGCGGTTGTTCGAAGGCTCCGAGTTTCAGGCTGCTCCCATACGCGTTACCGGCGGCGAGCAGTTCCGCATCAGGACCAATCGCGAAGGGGTGAAGTAGAGGATGGAAATCACCGCTCGGGAACGCCGGTCTCTTGCCTGGCTGGGCGTCTCGCTGGTGCTCTCCGCAGCCTGGTATTTCATTCAATCGTCCGGGAGCAGCACGCCCGTCGTCTCTGCTTCAGTGGACTCCGCGGCTCTCGACGAACGGCGCTTGGC
>JASHRP010000254.1 GCA_030037375.1 Bryobacteraceae bacterium
TTTCGGGCGAGAAGCTCAACGCCTGCCTTGCCAACCCGTCATTCCGCGAAAAGCTCGAAGAGACGCTGCGGTTCTACGAGTATCACAACACCCGCGCCCACTGGTTCGAAACCGCCCATCCCCAGTCTCCGCTCACGGCTGTGGCTTACTTCAGCATGGAGTTCATGTTGAGCGATGCGCTTCCGATTTACTCAGGCGGTCTGGGCAATGTCGCGGGGGATCAGCTCAAGTCCGCCAGCGACCTGGGGGTTCCGGTCTATGGAGTCGGGTTGTTGTATCAGCAGGGTTACTTCCGCCAGCGTATCGATGCGGACGGGCATCAGGAGGCGCTCTACCCGTACAACGATCCCACGCAGTTGCCGATTTCTCCGTTACGCCAACCCAACGGCGAATGGTTGCGGTTGTCGATAGGGCTGAACGGCGCCCGCTTGTGGCTGCGAACCTGGGAGGTAAAGGTGGGGCGAGCGAGATTGTTCCTGCTGGATTCGAACGATCCGGCGAACCTTCCCGACAATCGCGGCTTTACCTCTGAGTTGTACGGCGGCGGTCCGGAGACGCGCCTGCATCAGGAGCGAATCCTCGGGATCGCGGGATGGCGTCTGCTGCGAGCTCTGGGGATTCGTCCGGAAGTTTGCCATCTCAACGAAGGTCACGCGGCGTTTGCAGTGTTAGAGCGCGCTCGTAGCTTTATGGAGGATGCAAAGGTTTCCTTTGAAGTAGCGTTGGCGGCCACGCGATCCGGGAATTTGTTCACCACGCATACGCCGGTTGAAGCGGGCTTCGATCGCTTCGCTGCGCCGCTGATGGAGCGTCACATGCGCCGCTATGCGGAGCAGCGCATCGGGGTTCCGTTTCCGCAGTTGATGGCGATGGGACGTTTGCGCGCCGAAGACGATTCGGAACCTTTCAACATGGCCTATCTCGCGATTCGCGGGAGCGGCGCCGTGAATGGCGTGAGCCGGCTGCACGGAGAAGTCAGCCGCCGCTTGTTCCAGCCTTTGTTCCCGCGCTGGCCGGAATCCGAAGTGCCGATCGGTTACGTCACGAACGGCGTTCACGTCCCAACCTGGGACTCTGAAGCAGCGGATCGAGTCTGGACAGAAGTGGGCGGCAAGGATCGATGGCGCGGAGATCTGGAGGAGCTGTCGGGCGCACTCGATTCGGCCCCCGCCGCGGATCTATGGAAGATGCGCGCTGAGGGCCGGCGGAATTTGGTGGAGTATGCGCGGAAATATTTGTCGCGGCAGTTCGAGGGACACGGGGCCTCGCACGAAGAGATCGAGATGACCGCCCATCTATTCGATCCGGACACGCTCACGATCGGATTTGCGCGTCGCTTCGCGACATATAAGCGCCCCAACCTTCTGCTTCGCGACCCGGACCGGCTGTTACGCATTCTGACGAACGCCGAACGGCCCGTTCAGCTCATCCTGGCGGGCAAAGCGCACCCTCAGGATCGCGAAGGCCAGGAAATGATCCGGGAGTGGATCCAGTTCATCCGCAATTCGGCGGCTCGCAGACATGTGGTGTTTCTGGCCGACTACGACATGAAGATGACGGAGAATCTGGTTCGCGGCGTGGACGTGTGGCTGAACAATCCCCGCCGGCCGTGGGAAGCCAGCGGAACCAGCGGCATGAAGATTCTGGTGAACGGCGGCATCAACCTCTCGGAGCTGGATGGCTGGTGGGCTGAAGCGTACTCGCCGGAGGTGGGGTGGGCGATCGGGGACGGAAAAGAGCACGACGCTGATCCGGCGTGGGATCAACACGAAGCCGAACAGATATATTCGATTCTCGAACAAGAGATTGTCCCGATGTTTTATAGACGCGACGCCACGGGCGTTCCGTCCGAATGGATCGAGCGCGTGCGCAGCAGCATGTCGCGTCTTACCGCCCAATTCTCCGCCAATCGAGTGGTGCGCGAATACACCGAGGAGCACTATCTCGCTCGCGCGAAAGCATACTCGGAACGGGCAAAAAGTCCTGCGACGATGGACGATCTGCTGAAGTGGCGCCAAACGATCGAAGCCGAGTGGCCTGGGATACGGTTCGGATCTCTGGACCTGACTTCGAATGACCGCGACTTGAATTTCACGGTACAGGTTTTTCTGAATGGCCTGCCGGCGGACGCGGTGCGAGTTGAGCTATACGCCGATCCGACCAGCTCCGGCGCCGCCGAGATCGTTCCGATGCAGCGCGGCGAGCAACTCGTGGGTGCGTCTAATGCTTACGGGTACTTGGCGTCGGTACCGGTAAATCGTCCGGCGTCAGAGTTCACGCCGAGGGTCGTGCCGTATCATCCATTGGCTTCGGTGCCGCTGGAGTGTGGTCAAATCCTCTGGTACAGGTAGCGGATGGCGGAGAGGGAGGGATTCGAACCCTCGTTAGAGTTTCCCCTAAACACGCTTTCCAAGCGTGCGCCTTCAACCACTCGGCCACCTCTCCAAAACTTGGCCGCGCACAACGCATTCGCTGTGCGCTTCGCGCTATTTGTCGCAGTTTTCAGTCTAGCGCAGGCGATACAGGTAGTCACGAATTCGCAGGAAATGCTCTGGGTCCTTAGGCTGCACCAGATCGCAAGCGTTGTTCCGTTTCCTCAATTCATCCAACACCGCATGCTCGTCTGCCAGGCGAATATCCTGCTCGATATTGCGGAACCGCCAACGCGCTACCGACGGGCCGTCGTTGCCGACAGGGTTCGCGAAAATGACCCCGCAGTCGCGGTCTAGCTTCACGGAGAGCCGAATCGCAGCGGGCGCTGATGCGGCAAGGGTAAACGGCGGCATTTCAGGCGCGACAGCTTCCATCACCCGAGCTTCAATGGGGTAGATCACCCAATCGTCGTCGATCATTAGCTCCGGTTCGATCTTGATACGCGCGATTGGCGCGTTGCGGCCGGTCCATACATCCATCCACAGAACTTCGGTGCCGGAGCTTTGGAGCGGCACCTCGACCGGTTCGAGCTTGCCTGCTGATTCCCGATACATCGTGACCTTGACGGAGTCTGCCGGGTTCTGCCCGATGAACAGCCACCATTTCCTGTCAGCCGGTGCCTGAACGACCACCTGGAACGACGTGAATCCGTTCCTGAGCAGGGCGGGTGAGAGGATTTCGCGCGGCGTCTCCGGGGCGATCACTTTGCCGGTTGCGTCGATGTCCGCGAGGTCGGAATACACGGTCAGTGGCTGCGCCCAAGCGGCCGCCGCAACCATGATTCCGAGGAGGATTTTCACCGTTTGCTATTGTACAGGTGTGGCCGCTCACCGCAATGAACGCGTGTCCGAGAACATGCGCGAGGAACTCAATGAGTTGATTTCCTATGAGCTTTCCGACCCTAGAATTGGGGATGCCGCCGTAACCGAGGTACTTATTTCGCCGGACTTTCGCCATGCGTACGTACGCTTATCCCTGCGCGGCGCAGCCCCGGAGCAGAGCGCGACGCTGGAAGCCCTGATGCACGCTAAGCAATTCTTGCGGCACCAGTTATCGGAACGGCTTCAGCTCCATCATATGCCCGATCTGCACTTCGAATCGGCTCTTCCGCCCGAGCTCGCGGCGAAAGCGCCCCAGGTTTTGAAGCGGCTCCGCCGCGGACGGGCAAAATCTTAAAAAAAAGCGGCCGGGCAGCGTTCGCTGTGCTAAGTTGGGGTACAGGCACCCCTGGGGACGGGCGAACCGCGCCGGACCCGAATCAGAACTCATCAATAGGAGTTGATTGAACTTAAATGCGCGTGGCTCCCATGAACAGCCGCTTTCTTGAAGCTTGCCGCCGACGTCCGACCGACGTTCGTCCGGTATGGTTCATGCGACAAGCCGGCCGCTACATGAAGCAGTACCGCGACATCCGGGCCAAGCACGGGATTCTGGAAATCTGCAAACGGCCGGATCTGGCCGCGCAAGTTACACTTCAACCGGTGGAAATACTGGACGTGGACGCCGCGATCATCTTCGCGGACTTGCTTCTACCGGTGGAACCGATGGGTTTGAAACTGCGCTTCGCCGCGGGTGAAGGCCCGATCATCGATAACCCAGTGCGTAATTCGAGCGATATCGACAGCCTATCGATCTCAAACACGGATGACCTAGGGTACGTTGGCGAGTCCATTCAGCTGGTCACAAAGGCTCTCGCCGGGCGCGTGCCCGTGATCGGATTCGTAGGCGCGCCATTCACCATGGCGAGCTATATGATCGAGGGCGGGCCGTCGCGCAACTTCGTCCGCACCAAGCAGATGATGTACCGCGATGAGACGCTGTGGCGCAGGCTGATGGGCAAACTGGTGGACGTGCTGGGCTCCTTCGGCGTACTGCAGGTGTCAGCCGGCGCGCGGATCATTCAAGTGTTCGATAGCTGGGTAGGCGCGCTCGGGCCCGATGACTACGTCCGCTTCGTGGCGCCGTATTCCAGGGCGCTGATCGAACGGGTTCGGTCGGCGGGCGTCCCCGTCATACATTTCGGCACTGGCGCGGCGGGCTTTTTCCGCGAGCTTCACGCCGCCGGCGGAGACGTGATGGGTGTCGACTGGCGTGTCAATATCGATCAGGCGTGGATGGATATCAGCTATCGCTCCGCGGTGCAGGGGAACATGGATCCAGCGGCTCTTTTCGCGCCGATTCCGGAACTGCGCATGCGCGTGCACGAGCTGCTTCGCCGCACCGGGTCGCGGCCCGGCCACATTTTCAACCTCGGGCACGGGATCTTGCCCGAAACTCCGGTTGAGAGCGTGAAGGCGTGCGTGGAAATCGTGCGCGAATTCAAGATGTAAACGGCTGTGTCAGGCAATGTGGTCATCGCGGGCGCGGGGATCTCCGGTTTGTCCGCGGCTTACGATCTCGCGAAAGCCGGCGAGCCCTACGCGCTGATCGAAAAGCAATCCCGCCCGGGGGGCGTGATCCAGACGACCGTTCGCGACGGCTGCGTCATCGAAGGCGGACCTGACAGCTTCATTTCCCAAAAACCCGAAGCTCTGGCGCTGATCAAGGAGCTAGGGTTGGAGCAGGAAGTCATCGGCTCCAACGACGCGACCCGCGTCACCTACATTCTTCGCCGAGGCAAGCTGGTGCGCATGCCGGAGGGCTTCCGAATGATCGTGCCGACGCGAGTCTGGCCGACCCTGAGATCGCCGCTGCTCGGACTGGGAACGAAGGCGAAGATGGGCTTCGAGTGGTTCCGAAAGCCGGCCACGTATCCGGACCGTTCGGTTGCGGAGTTCGTGATCGATCATTTTGGGCGGGAGACGCTCGATTATCTCGCCGAGCCGCTGCTGGCGGGCGTCTACGGCGGCGATCCGAGCCAGATGAGCGTCAACAGCGTCCTCGGGCCATTCGTGGAGATGGAGAAGAAGCACGGTAGCTTGGCGAAGGCGGTGATGAAATCGCGCCCGGCCGCCGCGGGAGGCGGAAGCCTCTTCCGGACCCTTAAGGGCGGACTGGGCGTACTGACCGCAAAACTGGAAGAAAAAGTTGACGTGCGGCGCGGCACGGTGGAAGCGATCGAGCGAACCGCGGCGGGGTTCCGGGTTCGAATCGACGGGAGCTGGATGGATGCGGCGAGCTTGATTCTCGCCTGTCCCGCCTGGGCGGCCGCAGCGATTGCGGCATCCCTTGACGCGAGGTTGGGCGAGCTTCTCGCCATGATCCCGTACACATCATCGGCGACCGTCGCGATGTGCTACGACTCAGCGAAGTTCGATGGCATTCGCGCCGGGCACGGCTTCCTGGTCCCGCACGTGGAGCGGAAGCGCCTGGCTGCGTGCACCTTCGTCAACAGCAAGTTCGATCATCGCGGACCGCCGAATCGCATTCTGGTGCGGTGCTTCTTCGGCGGCGCGGGCGACGACGCGGTTCTAGAAGAATTGGACGATGCGCTCGTGGCGATGGCTCAGGCAGAGTTGCGCACAATCCTGGGACTGAAGGTCGAGCCGTTGTTTGCGTCGGTAGCACGCTGTCCGCGCTCCATGGCGCAGTACACGGTTGGTCATTCAGCGCGATGGTCGGAGATTCAGGAACGGCTAACAGCGATTCCGGGACTGTTTCTGGCTGGGAACGGATACACCGGCATTGGAATTCCGGATTGCATCCGCATGGGCCGCGCGGCAGCGGCCGCGGCGCTCAAGGACGCCGCGATTGCTTCTTCATCGTGACGCGAATGCCATCGGGACGAAGCTCGATCTTGTCCACGTTGTAGCCGATCTCAAAGGGTTCTTCAACCGTCGCGTCGGGATAAAGCGGCTTGAAGAACGTGCGGATGATGAGATCGAGCAAGGTGCCTTCGACGCTGCTTCCACCGATATCGACGCGTGTGACGTGGACCGTGCACGTGCCTCCGGCGGACTCGAGGCTCAGTGAAACCTTGAGCGGACGCTCGCCCGCGAACATCTTGGCAATGAGCCCCGGAGTCTTACCTCTGGATTGCTCGATTTTCACGAAATCGACCAAGGCGGAGCCTGTTCCGTTACCGTTGCCCAGCTCGACTTTCGGATCGCGAATGCCTTGCGGCACTGCAATCGGCACCTCATCGCGAGCCCACGCGTTGATTTCCGCCAGCGTGAAGAAGATCTCGTCGCCGGGCTTGGCTCGGCCTTCGTCGATGCGATCGAGCTTGGCGTTTGCGCTATCGAGATTCGGGTCAGCGGCGCGAAGCGCGAGGGCGGCGACGGCCAGAACCAGAAGCCGCGCAGCCACCGCTAACTTCCTTCGCCGGCGGGAACCTGCCACCGTCCGCTCTGCCACTCCAAGTTGAAATTCTCGCCGAGGTAGACGCGGCGGACTTCCGGATCGGAACCCAACGATTCGGGCGAGCCCGCACGGAAGATGCGGCCTTCGTTGATGATGTAGGCGCGGTCGGTCACGGCGAGAGTTTCGCGCACGTTGTGGTCAGTGACGAGAATCCCGATGCCGCTCTGCTTCAGGTCCCAAATGATCTTTTGGA
>JASHRP010000255.1 GCA_030037375.1 Bryobacteraceae bacterium
TTCATTCTTTTCTCCTCTCAGGAATTCGGCCCTCTTACGACAGCCGTCTACGCAATTCGCGAACCAGAGGCAAACCCGTATTTTTCGGCGCGAATCATCTAGATCCCGGAGTTCGATGGGACGCGATCGCGTCAACCCTGTCGGTCCGCCGTCAAGGTGTTCAGCTTTTGGCTTGCGCGCCCCGATCGCTCCGCGCGATGGCGCGCCATTATCGTTGTGTTAGGACTGGTCCGAGCCTTGCTCTTACGGAGCCCGAATAGTCGCGGCCAAACGGCCTCGGCTCGAAGGAGGGTGATGGCGGGCGGGATCCCTTTTGCCCAGGAGCGGAGACACCGCTGGGCTGTGGTGCTGGCGGGCGGGGACGGAACCCGATTGCAGAGCTTGACTCGCAAAATCTCGGGCGACTCAAGGCCAAAGCAATTTTGCCCGATCTTTGGCGGCGAGAGTCTTCTCGCCCAGACGCGGAAGCGCCTCGAATCGCTGGTCGATGCCGATCGAGAGCTGTTCGTGGTCACGCGCGCTCACGAACCGTACTATCGCGAAGTACTCCAAGATGTCGACGATTCCTGCGTTCTCCCTCAACCTCTGAACCGCGGCACCGGGGCCGCGATGGCCTTGTCGCTGGCGCATCTGGCGCGGCGTGACGAGGATGCTTTGGTCGTTTTCGTTCCCTGCGATCACTACTACGCCGACGACGGCGCATTCGGGCGATCCGTGAGATCGGCGCTATCCGGCGCCGAGCAGTATCCGGATTCAATCGTCCTCTTGGGCGCCGAGGCCGACTACGCCGAGGTCGAATATGGATGGATCGAACATGGGCTGGCGCTTTCGGACGCCCCCGTTCCATTGCTGCTGGTGCAGCGATTTTGGGAGAAGCCATCGTTGCCGGAAGCGCGGGAGCTTCTTCGCCGCGGTTGCCTCTGGAATACCTTTGTGACCGCCGGATATGCCCGGACGTTTCTCGATCTGCTCTGTTCAGCGGTCCCGGATCTGGTTTCGTCGATCGAAACGGCCGTGGCGGAGGATGAACTCGATGCGGTGTACCGGCTGATTCCGGCCGTGGATTTTTCGTGCCAAGTACTGGCTGCTCAACCGTATCGCTTGTTAGCGGTTCGCGATGCGGGGTCGGGGTGGGCCGATCTCGGCAGCCCCGCCCGTGTGGCCGATATCCTAACTCGTAAAAACATTCAACCGGCGTGGTTGCAGGACGCAGGCTCAGCGGGCGAGCTGGAAGGCTTCCTCAGAAAAGAAGCTTTTCATCTCCGGGGATGGACGAGCCGGCCATGATCTTTCGTTTCGCAATATGGTTTTGTGAGAACGCTGGGGCGGCGAGCGCTCCTGGACGGACCATCTAACCGTCTTCGAGACTGTCGTATCCATACGTCCCAACTTGCCGGCAGGGTAGCAAGGGTGGGCGGGGAAAGCCCCGGGCGGGGGCGGTAAGCTCCTGGTAAATATGGCTCAAATCGTTAGCTTCAAAGCGAGTTGAACGGAGCGGGGGCCGCCAATCTGGTAGAGCGGATTAAAGCCGCCATTCGCTCCACCGGTCCCCAGGCCGTTCGCCAACGTCTGCATCGAATAGCCGAACAGGGGACTGGTCAACATGTTGTTCGGCGAACCGAAGTTAGGGTGGTTGAAGATGTTGAAGAACTCGCCTCGCAGGCGGAGCCCCGCGTGCTCCCGGATACGGAAGACACGTTGCAGTGCGATATCGGCCTGGGTCGCGTCGAAAGCGCGCAATACGTTGCGTCCGAGATCGCCCTGAGTGTCCGCGGGGGCAGGCGTAAAGGCGGCGCCATTGATGATCTTGCCGCCCGGGTAGCCGGAGCCGTACAAGACTAGAGGAACTCCCGGAACGATGTTGGGGCGCGGATCAAGAGCGATGCCGTTTCCCTGGAATTGCGGTTCGACAATGTCCACCGGCGGCGCGGAGCGCGCGAGCACGAAACCATCCAGCGACCAGCCTCCAAAGATCGTGCGGACGGACCTCGCCGCGGCCGGTGAAGGTATAGCGTAAGTAAAGCCGGTGGTGAACGCGTGGCGGATGTCGAAATCCGAATCGCCGCGGTCGATGTTCGGGCTGCCGACCGAGACCGGCGAATTGAGGTAGGTAGCAAAGGCGTCGGTGGAGGCGTTATCGATCGAATGGGAGAAGGTGTACGACGCCAGAGCTTGCAACCCGCGCGCCAGGCGCCTCTGGAACTTGACTTGAAGCGCGTGGTAATCCGACGTCGCGGAATTATCGGTCAGCCCGATAAATGCGAAGTTCGGACTCAGGTTCTGGAGCTCCGATACGCGTAGAAGGTCGCGCCCTAGCGCTCCGATGTAGGTGACGGAGAGACTTTGGTCGCGCCCGAGCTCCTGTTCGAGAGCGACATTCCACTGATAGCTGCGCGGAAGCTTCTGATTGGAGACGGTCGCCAATATCGTGCCCACCGGCGGGTTGGTTGTGAAGGGCGGGGCTGCCGCGTTCGCGGGGCTTAGTGGAAAGGTCGTGCCTGAAGGAAGGATGCTGTAAACGTTGTAGGGGAAGTAACTGCTAACCCCTCCCAGCGATCCCTGCCCGAGATCGTAAAAGATCCCCCACCCCGCTCGCAGGACCGTGCCCCAGCCCGGCCTTCTGCCCAATTGATAAGCGAGGCCAAGCCGCGGTGCTACATTTCCCCAAGTGGTCTGGTAAAGGGGAGTGCCGCGAGGCGCAAGCGCAAGTGTCGAGGGGCCGTTGAGGCCCGTAACGTTGAACGGATCGTTCGCGAGATTGGCTCCCGTCAACGCCGGATTGACGTCCCACCGCAGCCCGTAGGTGAGAGTAAGACGCGGCGTGGCCTTCCAGGAGTCCTGCGCATACAGCGAGAAGTTGCGGGAGCGCAAGGAATCGCTCTGGGCGGCACCGGTCTCGGCGAACAGCGGGATTCCGGAGAGAAGCCCCCCGGATGTAGCGGAGAAACCCGAAAACTCAAAGAACTGTCTGTACGCGTAAGGAACACTGAAAGGAGCAAGCCAGCGGTAGTCCACTCCGAACTTCATTTGATGGCTGCCCTTGGTGACGGCGACGTTATCCACCAGATTGACCTGGCGTTGCTCATCCGTCGCTTCCGGGCCCGTCGCAAACTCGCCGATGCCGGAGATGTAGAGAGAAAAGACGCCGGTCGCGGGCGAAACGCCGGGTGGAAACAGGAGCGAATTGGGAAGCGGGACCGCACCTCCGAAATTGTCCGTCGAGAACACGGTGCCTACCCGGTCATTGCTGTAGTTGGCACGGAACTCGTTGTTGATCTCCGGCGTAATCGATTGGTTGCTGCCGATGGTGGCCGTTTGGACCGAGGTCGAGAGCAGTTGCTTCAAACTGAGGACTGCGCCGCCGAGTTGCGGTCCGCGCTGGTCCACGTTGGAAGGCGAGTAATCATAGCGTCCGAACAAGGTCACTTTGGAAGTGAGGACCTGATCGATCCGGAGGCTAGTAGCGTTGAGGGTGGACGGATTCGAATATCCCGCGTTGAACTCCGCCGCGCCTCCACCCAGCTCCGGGCCGTTGGCGATCGGAAATGCGTTGAGAAAAGGTTGAATCGCGGCCGGGGCGGCTTGCCGCGTGGCCGCATCCGGAACCACGCTCTCCTGGCTCTCCGGCTGACGTAACCGCAGTCCCTCGTAAGAGAAGAAGAAAAACGTCTTGTTCTTGCGGATGGGGCCGCCCAGGACGCCGCCAAAGTCATTCGACCGCTCCGCCGGCTTACGCAGGCCGTTGTAGTTTACGAACCAGTCTTTCGCATCCAAGGCGTCATTGCGGAAGTATTCGAACAGGGAACCATGAAACTCATTGCTTCCAGACCGGGTGACGATCGAAACCTGCGCACCGGGAGTCCGGCCGAACTCCGGAGCGAAGGATGATGTCTGAATGCGGAACTCCTGCATCGCGTCGGCCGAGACCAGGCTGTTGGTCCCTCCGGAGGCCGTCAGCGCGGGCAGGGCTCCGCTTGCGCTTTGAACCATCGCGATATAGCCGGTGACGCCGAAGTTGGCGCTGACGCCGTCGACGGTGAAATAATTCGCGTCGGCGCGCTGACCATTGACACTAAACTGGCCCTGATCGTCGAACGCCGTAGCGGTCACCACCACGCCGGGAGTCAGCATCAACAGAGTCTGGAAGCTACGGCCGTTCAGCGGCAGATTGTCGACGAAGGTCTGGTCGATTACGGTGCTGACGGTTGGAGATTCGGTGTTTACCAGCGGCGCACCTCCTTCCACGGTCACCGTTTCCGAGGCGGCTCCGACTGCCAACTCGAAATTCAATTCCACTGCATCCTGGACTTGCAGCGTCAGTTGCGGTTTCACCAGCCTCTTGAAACCGTCCTTTTCCACCTCGATTCGATAAGTGCTGGGCGGAAGGTTCGCCAGGTTGAATTCGCCCGACGCCCGGGTGGCGGTTTGGTAGCGGGCATTGGTGCTGAGGTTAAGCGCGGTCACCTTCGCGCCGCCGACGACGGCGTGCGACGGGTCGGTTACGAGTCCTCCGATCGACGCGTCTGTCGACTGGCCGACAAGAGCCGACACGGAGAGAACAACCAGCGCAGTAATAGCGATGGGAAATCGTCCCAAGAGTACCCTCCCGAGCCGAACGTGCAAGCACCTAAGCTACCACGCCGATGGCATCAATCAGGTGAATCGTTAATGCGGGCGCTGACATAATGGGCCAAATACCGGGAATGCGCGCGATACTGGCGGTTGTGGCGCTTGCCGCCGCTCCTGGTGCGTTCGCTCTGAATGCCGACCTGGACGTCAGCCAATACGCCCACTTTGGCTGGAGAAATCGCGACGGATTCCTGAAGGGCGAGATTCATAAAGTCGTCCAGACCTCGGATGGCTATCTCTGGCTGGGCACAAGCTCAGGCTTGCTGCGATTCGACGGGATCAATATCACGCCGTGGCCGCAAAACCGGAATTTGCCCTCCGACTACGTTCGGACTCTGATCGAATCGCGCGATGGAACCCTTTGGATCGGCACGCAAAAGGGGCTGGCAAGCTGGAAAGACGGGAAGCTGGCGACCTATCCGGATTTTGCCAATCTGCCCATAGGCGGCTTGCTCGAAGACCGCGACAGCACAATCTGGGTCGGCGCGACCGGGCTGCCCAATGGAAAGTTCTGCGAGATCCGGAATGAGGCGGTGCGATGCCATCCGGAGATGGGCGGACTGGGCCGGGGCGTTGCCAGCCTGCATGAGGACCGCTCCGGGAATCTTTGGGCCGGGTTGTTCTCCGGGGTTTGGCGCTGGAATCCCGGCGCTCCGCAGTTTTATTCCGTCCCTGGCCAGGAGGCGAATGGAATCCAGGCGATGGCGGATGGCGAGGACGGCGGAATCCTGATCGGTGTCACAGGAGGAGTCCGGAAAGTTCAGAACGGAAAATCGGAGGAGGCCTTTCCGTTTCCCTCCCCGTTGCAGGGATTCGCAGCCGCACGGTTGCTCCGTGACCGTGACGACGGAATTTGGGTGGGAACCACCGGCCGGGGCATCGTTCATTTTCATCGCGGCAGGACGGACGTATTCGCGCAGGCGGATGGCTTGACCGGCAGTACGATCTACAATTTTTTCGAAGACCGCGAAGGCAACATTTGGGTGGCGACGGACAGCGGCCTGGATCGCTTCCGGGAACTCCCCGTGGTTACTTATGCGCAGAGCCAAGGCTTGTCCGGCGAACCCGCCGGAGCCGTGCTGGGAGCAAGGGATGGAAGCATCTGGTTCGCCACCAGCGGAGGGTTGAATCGGATAAGGGACGGCGAGATCACGGCGTACCACAATCATGGCGGTTTGCCGGATCATCAGTTGGCGTCGCTCTACGAGGATTCGAAAGGCCGAATCTGGGTCTCCTCGTTGAAGAACGCCGGGTACCTGGAAAATGATCGTTTCGTTACGACTGCCGTGCCCGGCGGGTACATTGACGGCATTGCCGAAGGTAGCGCCGGGACGTTTTGGATCGCGAGCCAGAACGAG
>JASHRP010000256.1 GCA_030037375.1 Bryobacteraceae bacterium
CGGAAGAGTGCGTCTGGTCCTCGATCTCCACCGGCGCAATCCCCAAGTCTTTGAACGCGACATCCCTGCCGCCGAACTGCGCGATATTGGGCTTCGTCAAATAACCCTCCTGGCCCAGGTCGATGCTGAAAAACCCATTCTCCGCTTCCCGGAAATGCAGCGGTTTTCCTTCGAACGAAAGCTTCGCCAGAGCCGCGCGGAACGCATCCCGTCTTGCCTCAGCCACCACCACGTTCGTCTGCGGCTGCATCGCCGGCCGGCTGGACCACTCGGACTCCGCTACCCCCATTGCCGTCATGAACCGAGCCCTATCGACGATATAGAGCTGCGAATCGCACGGCTTGGCCCGCGTGGCTGCCTGCCCCATGCTCGTCGCGATCCACAATTGATACTCTGGGTATGCCTCAACGAATCCTGCCAGCCGCGCGAACAGTTTGTCGAACTTCCCCATCGTGAAATCGATCTCATCGCGATACGAGTTCACCCAGTCCTGCGTGTATTCGAACGATTCGTAATCCGCCGGGAACAACGCCGCCCAATACCGGTGCATCGAAGACGCGACATGATTGGTAAAAAATGTCGCGAAGCTCGGCCGCGTCCGCTCCAGGTAACGGAAGAAAACATCGAAGCCCAGAACCGCTTGATAGGACCGCCTTCGCACCCGCCGCAGCGGCTGCTTGCGCTCCTCTAGAAGCTGTTGCCCCACGTCCGTCAGCGTATCCAGCTTAAACCCCAGCCCTGGAGCCTTCGCCAGCAGCTTCAATCCCGCCGCCCACGGAATCTTCTTCGAAACATTGCGCGCGGACTCCCGGCTCACCCTCAGATTGAACTCCTGAAACGCCGAAATATCGTCCGGAAAACACTCCGACCCCGCCGCGAACGTATCCGGCATGAAAAACGTGTAGTTCGTCAAATCCTCCGGCATCGGATACGTATGCAGCGATCCGCACACGCCAGCCGTGATCCCGCTGCGCGCCAGAATCTTCCACAGCGGAGGAAACTCCTGGTCCTGCCGGCTTAAATCCTGCCCGAAATCCGCGATCTCATGCGTCGAGTTCGAAACGCCCCGATGCAGCGTCGGCCAAGTAATCCACGGCTCCAGCCAGCCCTTGTCTTGCGTGTAGGTTTCGAACTTGACGCATGCGCCCATGCGCCGAGCGAGCGCGGATTCAGGCCGGGTTTTGCAGAAGTGCTCGAAAATTCGAACCGGAACCTCATTCAATTCGAAGAGGATGATCTTCCGATCCATCACATTTTGCCTCCGCAATTCATATCACAATGGTGCGGATTCCCGTCCCGCTGTCTCAACTTGAGTTGCAACCCACAGTCGCTGCGGTGGCCGCACGAACACCGCCAAAGCCGCGATCGATGCCACATTCATCGCAACGAAGGTCCATGCCGGCGAGGTCAGCCGCTTCAGCGCGATTCTCCGGGGCACGAACCGGTCCGCGATCGCGATCGCCGCGAACGCAAGATACACGGCAATCATAACCTCCCGGAATGCTGACTTCGGAAGCGCCAGCGTCGCGCCAATTACCGTCAGCACTGCCCACGGAAGCATCAACCGGCTGAACTTGTACGAGAGGAAATGAAACCGCATCCGATTCTTCGAGCTGAACAGCTCTGGTAATCGTGCAAAAAGCTGCCACAACCCCCCCAGCGTCCGGCACCTTCTTCGAAACTCGGTCCCTTCCACGCTCGGATAATCGTACGCGACCGCCAGCGGATCGAACACCACTCGATACCCGCGAAAAAACGCCCGCAGCGGCAGATACGCGTCGTCTGAAAGCATGTCCGCCGGAATCGGTTCGATCAGATTCCGGCGCATCGCGTACAAGCAGCCCGTCGCCGTGAAGATCGAATCGATGTTGCTATGTTGCGTCCGCGCCCACAACTCATATCGCCAATACAGATCCATATCGGCGTGCTGACCTTTGTCTCCGCTTCTGATCTTCAGCTCGCCCGTGACCGCGCCGACCTTTGGATCTGCAAAATTCGCTGCCAGATGCCGCAGAGCCATCGGATCCAGCGGCTGCCGAACGTCGGTAAAGAAGACAATTTCTCCCGTTGCCCGTTCCACGCCCGCATTCACCGTCGCCGCTTTCCCTCTCCGCGGTCCCGCGATCGCCTGCACGCGATCCGAATGTTCGTTCGCGATCGCCACCGTCTCATCCGTCGATCCGTCCGACAGCACGATAATCTCGATCGACTCCTTCGGATAATCCAGCGCGAAGATCGTCTCCAGCTTGTTCCGCAAGAATGCCGCGCCATTGTGCACCGCCATCACCACCGACACCCGCGGCGTGAACGATAAATCCTTGGCGACCGGATTCCGCTGTCCGCGCCAACCCAGCGCCAGCAGGATCGGGTAGCCGATCAAAAAATAGAAAACCGCCGCTGATCCGAGAATGAAAAAGAACCACGCGCCGGCCACAATTAGTTATCGTCCCGTCCCAGCTTGGTCTTCACAGCACAAACAACCTTCCCTGCCGCAGGGACCGCAAAAGCACCAGCACATCCAGCGCGATCCCCAGATTCTTGATGTAATACAAATCATATTCCAGCCGCCGCGCCACGTCGCGCAGTGGATCGTCGCCCACGTCATGCGTCTGCGCCCACCCCGTCACTCCCGGCTTCACCGCCCTGCGTTGAAAGCTCATCGGGAGCGCTTCTTCCAGACGTTCCGCGAACTCCGGCCGGTCCGGCTGCGGACCCACCATCGACATCTCGCCCCGCAACACGTTCCATAACAGCGGCAACGCGTCCAGCCCGAATCTTCGCGCCAGCCACGCGAACCGCAACTCCCGACGAGCCTCGCCGTCCAGATACGTCAGCCGTAACCGGCGCACATAAAACGGCGCGCCATTTTTCCCAATCCGCCGTTCTCGCAAAAACACCGGCTCCGCTGGCGAGCTAGCCTTGATCAACAGCGCCAACATTCCGATCATCGGCACAGCCGGCACGGCCACTAAACAACCCAGCAGCGCCGAATACATCGCTTGCAAATTCAACCTCACTGCCGATGGCTGGAGGCGCTCGTCGAATACAACATCCTCCCGCCCCATCTCCGCCAGGCATACCCGCGCCAGCGTAGTCTCGTAAAACCCCGCCGCATCCGCCGCGCCGATCCCTCCGAATCTTAACCTCAGGAACTCCCCCGTCCACGCCGGCTGCACCTTCTCGCGATCCGCCACCACGATCCAGCTCGGCTCATACTCCTCGACCTGGCGCACCAAACTGCTCACCGGTCCCAGCAACTTGGGTACCGCCGTTCCCTGTTCCGCTTGGTCGCCGAGATAACCCACCGGAACCATCCCCAATTCCGGATGCCGCGTCAGGTGATCGCAAAGCTGCGCGACGCTCGGCGAAGTTCCCAGGAACAAAACCCGCCGCGCCGCCACCGCATCCCGGATCCCCGCGACAAACAGCCTGCGCCACACCACGTCAACGGCCAACGCCAGAACGCTCCCGGGAATCGCGATCGACGCCGGCAACGCCCAATCCACGTTCAGGTAACTGAGGAATGCCTCCGCCAGCAGCGCCAAGCCGATCGGCTGGCTCAGCTTTTGCAACAGCGTGGTCAAGCCCGGCGTGCGCAGGTCGGCGTAGGACCCGCTGAAGTAATAGCCGGTCAAAATCGCGCCGCACGGAAACAGCAGAAGCGGCCAGTCATTCGCCAGCAGGAACGCCACTCTTCCCGTCTGGGACGCGTAATAAACCGCCGCCGCGTAGGACGCGAAAATCAGAGCAGCGTCGGTAAGAAAAAGGAACAGGACCCGAATCGGTACCAGGAATTGAAATGGCCGGATCACTCTCCGCGGCTCCGCAGTACGCTCAAGCCGATACCGGAGCAATCGGCGGCCGAATCGGCAGCGGCATCGCGGGACGCGCCGGAGCCGCCGCCTTCGTCGCCTGCATCTGTCGCATCGCCGCGAATCCCATCGCGCCGGAAATCCCCACCATCGCGGGCAAATAGAACGTATATGCCCCTGAAAGGAACACTAAAGCGCTCAGGTACCCGGCCATCGCCAGCATGTAACAGAAACACGCATTCGCGATCTCCTCGTAACCTTCGCGCTTCGCCTTTTTATGAACCCTCGCGATCTGCCGCCACGCCAAAATCAGCGCGCTCACAAAAAACAGAAACGCCGGAATTCCACACTCCGAGGAAACCTGCGTGAACGTGTTGTGCGTCGCGTGCCAATTCCCGCGCCCGCCCGCCGCCAGCGCCGAGGTGCCCTCAAAGTTCACGAACTGATCCGGACCGACGCCGAACACCGGGTGCTTGATCGTATATTCCACGCTTTTCTTGAACACGTACCAGCGCAAATCCGCCGATTCGTCCGCCTCTTTGTGCTGCTCGCCAAACAACGATGCCAAACGCGCTCGCGTCTGTCCGGGAAGAACCGCCAGCGCCCCCGCGCCCAGCACTACCGCCAGCGCCAACGCCGCGATGCGTTGTGCCATCGATGCCCGCGCTAGCAGCAAAATCAACGTCAGTGCCAGCGCCGCCAGCGCGCCTCGCGATGCCGTTCCCAGCACCACCCAAATTCCGTACAGCAGACAGCCAAGCACCGCAATCCGAATAAAAATTGACCTTCCCCGCCCCAGCATTACGAACAACAGGAACGGCAGCACCAGCATCATGTGCGCCGCCAAATCGTTCGAATTGCCGATCGTCCCGCTCGCCTCCAGCACCACCCGCCCATTCTCGGTCTGCGTGAATAACCGAGCCGTCGCCAAGTTCACCACCGCCGCCGCCGCGATCGTATAAACAACCGCGCGCGCCTCTTTCCACGTCACCACCAGGCCCCCGGCAAGCACCAGGAAGATCACTTCGTAGCGCCCATAGTCCATGGTGCGCGTGATCGATCCGCTCTTCCAGGTGCTGAACGGCGTGGCGATCACCATCCACGCGAAAAATCCCAGCCACAACACCGCTGCCCGAGCCCGGAAAGTCCGTTGCAATCCTCCGAAGAACAAAATTCCAATCGCCGCCGGCGGCACGACAAAATACAGCAAATACAGTTGAACGTGCGTTACGTAATAAATGACTTCCGGCAATACGCTGAAGCGGAAGAACAGAGCCCCCAGCGCCGCGTAGAACGCGAACTTGCGGATCGCATCGTTCTCCCACGGATCCGGCGCAATCGCCGCCTGCGTCAAAGGCGGGACAGACGGCCTCGGCGCCGGCGTCAAAGGTCTCGACAGCTTCAGCGGCGCAACGGGCCCTGGAGCGCCCAAAGTTGGAGCGGAAGCCCGCGGCGTCAACGGCTTATTCGAAAGCAGTCGCCCCACGTGGTCAGAATACCAATTCCCGCGTTAAGTGCGCCATGAAACTACCGCTCCTTTAGTACTGGCTCTGAAGGACTTAGCCAAACCCATCACCGCTTCAAGTCAGCCCGCATCCGCTGCGTCACATCAGCGACCAGCTCATTGAAGCGCGGTAACCCCAACCGCTCCTCCGCGAACCGCCGCGCGCAATCCGACATTCCTCGGAGCTTCTCCGGCTCGGCTAGCAAACTCCGAACCTTCTCCGCCCACTGATCCATCGGCACACCCCGCTCAACAACGAACCCCGTCTCGCCATCCCGGACCAAATCCGCGGCCCCATCCACCTCGCCTACTATCGCCGGAAGCCCCGAGGCCGCGGCTTCTCCCAGCACCTGTGGCGCGAAATCCTGAAGACTTGGAAACAGAAAC
>JASHRP010000257.1 GCA_030037375.1 Bryobacteraceae bacterium
TTCCGCGCTTGCTCTGGAATTCCTTGATCTGGTCGTCCGTCATGGGCATGTCGCTCGCGCCGAAATCGACTGTACCCGCCGTGACCTGCGCAACCCCGAAGCCCGACCCCTTCGATTGATAGTTGATCGTCACGCCCTTCTTCGTCTTGTACTCGTTGAACCACTTCGAGTACATCGGGTAAGGGAATGTAGCCCCGCCGCCGTTGATGAGGGTCTGTGCGATCGCGCCCAGGGCGAACGCGGCCAAGACCGCGAGAGCGCTTAGGAATCGTTTCATCATTGCTGCCTCCTTATCTCCGATTGTCGCCTGTCAATGTGAAGGTTCGATTGCTAATACTGAACCGTCGGAGCCGTGCCAGGCAGGACATAGCGCAGGTCGAACCAAACTGCGTCCTGGTGAGCGTTCTTGGGAGCATTGGCAGCCACGTAGAATGGGCTGCGCGTGAAATACGCATACTGAACCATTTCCTGCAAGGCCCCCCACTTGGCGTCTCTCCACAGCGTGTGCACCCAGCCGATCGTAAACTCCTGAATGGCCTTATTCTGGGCGTTCGAAGAACCCACGTATCCCCAGCCGATCGGAGAGTGAGTCGAATTCGAGTCTAGGGCGACGTTCTTCCCGCTGGCGATGCCGCCGTAGTAGGTGTAGAACTGGAACTTCTTGACGGTTGCTTCAATGCCGTCCACGGTCGATCCGGCGTGAATTGCCGACAAGCTGCCGTCGGAGCGAACGATGATGTCCGGAACCTCGCCAAAGAGATAGCGGCCTTCTCCGTCGCTCCAGAAATTGTTGGTGACGATGCGCAGGTTCTTGGTGAGTCCGAAGTTGGCGTTGATCGACCCGCCCTCCCCGGTCGTCGTGTAGTAATTATTGTTCGAGGAGTTGAAGACTTTGAACTGGCTGCTCACGCCGGCGACTTCCACGTGCACTCGGGAGTTGGGCTGGAAC
Source organism: Bryobacteraceae bacterium (assembly GCA_030037375.1). GTDB lineage: Bacteria > Acidobacteriota > Terriglobia > Bryobacterales > Bryobacteraceae > Palsa-187. Next base: position 950 of record JASHRP010000257.1, read on the forward strand.
GCCACCTTGGCGATGAGGTCCGGGCGGAGTTGTGGAATGCTGACGTCGTTGGTCTGACTTGCATCCAACTGGTTGCCATAGTCGGTTCCGAAAACCGAAGCCGAGGGCAAAGTCGGCGAGGAAGCGCCGCCGGAACCGCCGAAGTACTGGTCGGCGTTCTCAACGGAGAATCCGACGTTGATCTTGTCGCCGTCGGAGTGATATAGGACCCGGAATCCGGGAATGCGGCCCCAAGTTAAGCCGTTTAAGTAGTTCACGTCGAACTCTTGCCCGTAGAACAGGTCGCCCGGCAGTGGCGAGATGCCATTGCGGTTGGGAGTCATCATGCTCCAAGACTGGCCGCCCAGAACCTCGAAATGTTTGTTGCGCAGCTGAACCCAGTACAAGCGCAGGCGCATCAGAACGGAGTTGCTGGTTACCTGGGTGTTGTTGCCCGCGAAATCGCCCACAAAGTCAGACTCCCAGTAGCCCAAGAAGTGCCAATCTTTGACTGTGCCGTCGAATCGCGCGCCGATGCGCGAGTTCTGCAAGCTGATCTTGTCTTCTGTATCGCGCGCCAGCGGAAGGCTGTTGTTGTAAGGGAACTTTCCGAAGTTGGTCTTCAGGCTGTCGCCGTCCGCTGTGCTGCGCCAGGTGTTCGTAGCATCAACGAACCCAATCGGAGTAATAGTCGTGTCGCCAATTTTGAGCTGCAGGGGAGATTCCGGCAGCGTCGCCTGGGCGGATCCCTGCGGACCGGGCAGCGGATTTGCGGGCTCCGGAACCGCGCTGGTGGTCGGAGCCGGAGCGGCTGGCAGCGGCGGTACGATGGGCGCGATGCTCGCCACGTTGCCATCCGCGGCATTCTTCGCTACCGGCGTCTCGACCACGGGGGTAGCGGATTGAGTCTTGGACACGTCGTCGATCTGCTTCTTCTGGTTAAGAAGAATCTGGCGCATCTCGTCAATCTGCTTTTGTTGTTCCGTGACCTGCTGCTTCAGGTCTTGTATCTGTTGCTGGTCGTCCGACTTCTGGGACGTCCCGGAAGCGGCGTCGTCTCCGCCGTACACCGCCGCGCTCAAACCTAGAGCCGCGATTATGCTCAGTGAGAGCCGGATGGACCGGCCAACTCTTAGCCTCATTTGCTGGGGTTGCTCCTCTGTGAATTGTGGTGCCGGAAGGAGAGGATACCGTTTTGCGGTGAGGCAATCGTGACAAACGAGTTAAGACTTTGTTACAGGCCCCAAATTCTAGGGCCTTTTTCCGGCTAAAGTTTAGAATTCAAAGCGTAAAGCGAACTGCATGGAGCGCGGCTCCATGGTGCCTTGAAACTCGCCGAAGGTCTGCGGCGATTCCAAGCTCAGGCTTGGATTGGTGAAGTTGGGGTGGTTGAAAGCATTGAACGCCTCCGCGCGGAATTGCAATCTCTTGCCTTCCCATGGCAGTTTGAACGCCTTGGTCAGCGCCATATCGACGTTGAAGATCGGCGCGAGACGCACCGCCGCGCGGGTTCCTGCCCCCTCCGGCGGCTGATCCTGGAAGTTGTTGGACGCGCTGGTGTTGGAGAAAATGCTCGGGATGCCATTTTCGTCGATGTGGACGCCTCCGGAAGGGGTCGGGGTATTCACTACCGCAAGTGAGCTGAGCCAGTAATTCGTGTTGTAAGCCAAATCCCCCTCAACCGCGCTGGGAAGCGGCGTGCTGTATCGCCACACGCTCGACACCTGCCACCCTCCGACAATCTGATCCACCCAGCCGGGCGAGTTTCGCAGCAGCCGTTTCCCTTTCCCGAACGGAAGGGCATACATGAAGTTAGCGTTGAAGTTGTGACGAATATCGAAATCCGACGATCCGCGGAACGCGCTCAGGTTGTAAATATCTTGAATGGCGGCTCCTTCTTCGCCCGCCCCTGCCTCCGTTGCGGAGCCGTTGTCGATGGAGTGCGACCACGTGTAGTTGAAGTCGAATTGGAACCCGTTCGAATAGCGCCGCCGGAAAGCCACGGTCATGCCGTGGAAATCGGCTTCGCCCGCGTTCATCCACATCGGCATGGTGCTGCCTTGCTGCGCGAAGAACGTGTAGCAACCGGGCACGCTTAAGCACTTTCCGGGAATATATTCGCCCGAAATCCGGTCGGCTGCGTGAAGGCTGTCAAGGAAGCTGCTTCCAAATACCCCATAGACACTGTAGAAATAGTTCGCCGATGCGCTGCCCGGGAAGTAGGCATTCTTATATCCCGGCCACACATCGTTGACGAACGGCAGATTCGGAACCAGAGAGGGGTTGTTCATCACCTCCTGCGCCACCAGCGCCGCGGCGTTGTTGTAGGGCACACCAGCGGCCTTGGCCAGCGAATTCGCCAGGTTGTAGACCTCCATCGCATTCTGCTGCCAAGTGATTCCCGAGAGAGGATCCCTGTAGTTCTCGTCCGGCGTGTAGACATCGCCTTGCATCAGCAGGCGGCGCGAGAG
>JASHRP010000258.1 GCA_030037375.1 Bryobacteraceae bacterium
AACACTCGCGCCACTCACGACGGCCCCGGCGGCGAGCCTCGCGATAACACCCCTCTGATCGCCAAAATTCTGTCCCTGCGAAAAGAGAAGGCCGCGCTTCTCGGCTTCCGTGACTTCTCCGATTTCGTTCTCGACGACCGCATGGCGCACACCGGCGCACACGCTCAAGCCTTCCTTGACGACCTGCGCAAGAAAACCGAAAAGCGCTTCGGGGAGGAAAATGCCGAGCTCGAATCTTTCGCCGGAATGAAGCTTCAGCCTTGGGACATCGGTTACTGGGCCGAAAAGCAGCGCGCCAAGCTTTACGATTTCGACGAAGAAGCCCTGCGCCCTTATTTCCCTTTAGAACATGTCGTGACCGGAATGTTCGATATCTTCGGCCGCATCCTCGGCATCCGCGTCGAAGAGGAGCCCGGCGTTCCCTCCTGGGACCGGCACGTCACCACCTACGGCATTCGCGACGCGTCTACAAACGCATACCTCGGCTCTTTCTACGCCGATTGGTTCCCGCGCGAAAACAAGCGCGGCGGCGCGTGGATGGACGCGCTCATTACCGGCAATCCGGTGGAAGGTAAGCCGCACCTCGGCCTGATCTGCGGCAACCTCACGCCGCCGGTCGATGGCCGCCCCGCCCTACTGACGCACCGCGAGGTCGAAACCATCTTTCACGAATTCGGCCACCTGCTGCATCATCTGCTTAGCCGCGTCGAGGTTCGCAGCCTCGCTGGCACCAGCGTCGCCTGGGATTTCGTCGAACTCCCCTCCCAGATCATGGAGAACTGGTGCTGGGAACGCGAGGCGCTCGACCGTTTCGCGCGTCACTGGGAATCCGGCTCGCCGATCCCTGAGGATCTATTTCAGAAGATGCGCCGCGCCAAAACATTTCGAGCCGCGAATGCTCAAATGCGCCAGCTCGGCTTCGGCTTCGTCGATCTGGCTCTGCACCGCGAATGGGACGGAAGTGGTGACGTGATCGCCTGGTCGCGCGACATTCTGCAACAATTCTCGCCCGCGCCGTTTCCGCCGGAGCACGCCATGCTCGCCGGTTTCACCCACCTGTTCTCGAGCCCCGTCGGCTACGGCGCAGGTTACTATTCCTACAAGTGGGCCGAAGTGCTCGACGCCGATGCCTTCACCCGATTTAAGAAAGAGGGCGTCTTCAGCACGGCCGCCGGCCGCGAATATCGCGACAAAATCCTCGCCCGCGGCGACAGCGAAGACCCCGCCGTCCTCTACCGCTCCTTCATGGGCCGCGACCCGGACCCCAACGCGCTGCTCGCCCGCGCTGGCTTAGCTTAGTTGTCTCGGGACGGATCGACTAGCGCACGAATGTTCTTCCCGGACTGCGTTTGGCGATTCGCCAAGCGGATCGCCATGCCACGTTGGACCAGTTGAACGTCCTCCGCGGCAAACCCGAGCCCGCCGGATGACATCGCTAAATAATCATGCGCCGTCCAGTGAGCTTTCATGACGCCAGTTTCAGAATGACGAGTTTCGCCCTCTATCATGTGCGTGAGCTCGTGCGCGAGGACGTACGCCAGAAGGTGAACCTCCATGTCCGGGGCAACGGTTGCGCGAACGCGATCATACAGAATCTGAATGTCCGTGTTGCTGCCCGGGCGGCAGAATGCCAGAGCGCCCGGCATCATGCTCTCCGAAGTTTGACTATTCAAGTGGATGTGAATCGCATCCGGCTCACGGCAAGCCCGTCCGCTGCCCCAGTCAACCGAAACCGAAACGAGAGAGAGAATTTCGGACGCCTCCAGTTGCGCTCGGTACAACATGGTGGGCTCTGCGGGACGGTCCATGCAAACAACCACCGGCGGCCCCAACGATGCCGGTGGCCGGACTGCTGGCTTCCCCACCGCGATCAACCCCGCCGCGATTCCAATCGCTGCCATCTTCATTAGCCGCCTCCTTCGGGTCAGAATCCACGCCTGCCGGCAGCCGTCTGAATCGTAAGACGTGCCCCCGTGCAAAGGGAACCGGGCCGTGCCGAATTAATTCAGCCCCCGTTCTCTACAGGCCGCCCGGGACGTTCGCCCGATATCTGCTGAAAATTACCAGCGTTCCGGAAAATGGTTACGCTAAAGCGGCGTGGCGAATAGTTGAGCGATCGCCCGCGTCAGAAGCGCGCCAAAGTGCGAGTAAGCTCCGCAGCCGGAATCTCCGCACAGCCTGATGCGTTCTGACCGCACCAAAGCGGCGAGAAGCCGCCGTCGCCCAACTTCTCAGCCGCGGCTCGCAACGGCGCGAGCGCGGACGATGCCAACGGAAACTCTGGCGCGATTTCGTTCATCGCGCCGAGCTCTCGGATCAAACGATTCACGATGCCCCGCGCCGGCCGGCCGGAAAACAGCCGGGTCAGCGTAGTATTCCTCGCGGCCTCGCTCTTCAATGCCGTACGATGAACTCCGCTTGTCGTCGCCTCCGGGCAGATCAGATAGGAAGTTCCGATCTGCGCCGCCGCAGCGCCCAATGAGAGAGCCGCGGCGACTCCTTTGGCATCCGCGATTCCTCCCGCCGCGATAACCGGAACCTTCAACGCCCTCACCATCTGCGGCACGAGAACGAACGTTCCCACTTGCGTGCCGACGTCGTCCGTAAGAAACATCCCCCGATGACCGCCGGCTTCGAAGCCTTGCGCGATGATCGCGTCTGCGCCGCGCGCCTCCAGCCATAACGCTTCATCGACCGTTGTTGCCGACGAAAGCACGATGCATCCGGAAGCCTTGATCCTCTCCAGCAACCGTTGCTCCGGCAGTCCGAAGTGAAAACTCACCACAGTCGGCTTGAACTCTTCGATTACGTCTGCCGCCTCGGCGCTGAACGGAGCGCGGCCGGGCCCGGCGATGATCTTGCTCGGGTCGATTCCGAACTCCCGGTAATACTTTGAGAGCGCAGCACGCCACGCGGCTTCGCGCGCCGCGTCAGGTTCGGGTGGAGTATGGCAGAAGAAATTTGCGTTGTACGGTTTGCTTGTTGCGGCGCGGATTTTCGCGAATTCCGTCCGCATCTGCTCCGTGCTCAGCATGGCGCAAGGAAGCGAGCCAAGTCCCCCGGCATTCGAGACCGCAATGGCCAGCGCGCTGCCCTGCACTCCGGCCATCGGCGCTTGAATGATGGGCAACTCGATTCCCAGCCGCTCTTGAAACGTTTTCATTGCCGCCTCCCGTTCGAAATCGTCTCTTTCCCGCCCATCTCTTTCCCAACCACCATCGCGTCCCACGCCGCCATCGCGCAATGAACGGCGAATTTTAAAGCCTCGCGAGACGCGCCGTCGCGCGCCTGAATGGCAAGCCCGTCGATCACGGTTGCGTAGAAGGACGCAAGCGCCTTTAGGTTGAGCTTCTTGGGCAGCTCGCCTTGTTCGACACCGCGCGCAAGTCGCTGTTCGATCAGCTTGCGCCGGCGTGCGCGGAGCGAGTGCAAGTAATCCTGAACGCTTTTGTTGGCCGGCGCGATATTGATCGCGCCCAGAACCAGGAAACAGCCGCGAGGCTTACCCGGCTTCG
>JASHRP010000259.1 GCA_030037375.1 Bryobacteraceae bacterium
GAGTCAGGCTGCTGGCAGGATTTGACCACGGAGGCGGTGTCGAAATCGAAGACAACGATGTGGTTGCCGGGCTCCTTTGGGAGGATCAGGGCCTTGCGGGCGTCGAAGGACGTCGTCATCCACTCCGTCCCAAATTTGGCGGGGACGAGTTCCTGGGTTGCCGTCACTGACCCATCCGCATTCACCACCGCCAGCACTGTGGAATAACCGATGTTGTACTTCTCCGTCGGGCTACCCGCAATGAGGTATAGCTGCGCGTAGGCAGGAGCTAGAACGGTGCAGGCAATCACCGTCGGCAAGGCGAGCTTGGTCATGTAGTTATCCTCCTATAAGCTTCAGTTGGTGGCGGGCGACGAGCCACTGTGCTGGCAGTTCGCCAATGTTGCGCAGGTAACGAATTGGTACACGATAACCCTTCAAATCCGAAGCTCGATTGGTTACACTCTGTCATAGCGAAGGCCGTCCACTCTTCGGCTCTAACTGCCGTCTGGAAGCTCAGTTATGCAATGCTGGTGTTCATGTGATGCCACCTCCTTGTAACGCTCCTTCACCAGCGTTCCATTTGGCGGGCGCAAGCGTCGCGCGCGTAGTTAGTGTTTAATCAACGCCCAATGCGCGTCCCGGATTAGGTCGCTGGTTGCGAGAAGCTGCGGTGGACCGATAGTCGTTGTCGCCGGGTTGATCGGAGCCGAGTAGAGCCGGTCGCTGACCCGGTAATACACAGTGCCGTTTTCCACCAAGATGATTTCGCTGTCCCCTTGGTTGGTATTAATGGTGTAGAACGTTTCGGTCGCGGCATCGTAGAGGTGAAGTATTCCAGGGTATTGCAGGCGTGACGCGCTGAGTCGTTCTGCGATGGCAGGGCCAGTGGGAGCATCGACCTTCCTCCATTCAGCCTTTCCGGCACTCTCGGGACCGCCTCTGCTCCTCGAGTACATTTCTGGTGCGGCAATGAAGCTCCCAAACGCGCGACCCGATAACTGATCCGGGGCCCGATGCCACGTCTGGTCGCGCTTACGCAGAACGATGACCCGCATGTCAGGAGGGTATCCCAGTTGCAAGCCGAGTATCTCCTTGTTGTTGACGGTAATCGCAACATGTGGTTGTTTCATGTCGCTGAATAGGCTCGGGGGGACCTTGTAGTCATAATACGTCCGCGACCCGTTGAGCCAGGCCCCGCTCAAAGCGCCGTCGGGGCTGAGGCTGGCGTCCATTCTGTCGCCCGCTCCCGCGTCGGCAATCCCGGCGAACCCGTCCGCCGCCACGTACTTCACCTCGTTCGTGCCGAGCTTCACGAAGCTATCCTGGCAGGGTACAGCGGGGTCCATGATCATGCCCAAGAGCTGGTCCGTGTTGCCGTCCCGTCTGTCGAAGGCGGGCAAGTACTGCACGTATGTCAGACCGTGGGAAGGCGAATTCACAAGCCACTGACTCACAAAAACCAGGCCACTTAGCTCAGGCTGCTCGCAAGATTTGACCACGGAGGCGGTGTCGAAATCGAAGACAACCATGTGGTCGCCGGGCCCCTTCGGGAGGATCAGTGCCTTGCGGGCGTCGAAGGACGTCGTCATCCACTCCATACCAAATTTGGCGGGGACAAGTTCCTGGGTTGCCGTCACTGACCCGTCTGCATTCACCACCGCGAGCACCGTAGAATACTCGACGTTGTACTTTGGCGTAGGCGTACCCGCAATGAGATATAGCTGCGCGTAGGCAGGAGCTAGAGCGGCGCAGGCAATCACCGTCGGCAAGGCGAGCTTGGTCATGTAGTTATCCTCTTATAAACTTCAGTTGGTGGGAGGCGACGAGCCACTGTGCTGGCAGTTCGCCAATGTTGCGCAAGTAACGAATTGGTACACGATAACCCTTCAAATCCGAAGCTCGATTGATTAACACTCTGTCATAGCGAAGGCCGTCCTCTCTTCGGCTCTAACTGCCGTCTGGAAGCTCAGTTATGCCTCGCGAACGGCTTTCAAACAGTCGCGGTCCAATAAAACCGCGGCGCAAAGCGATTTCTCGCCCTGCGCCGCATTCATTCTTAGCTACTGTCGATTTACTGGTGATACGTTCCGACGTAGGTGCCCTTCGCGCGAGTATGCATCGCGAGAGCAGCCATCAGGTCCGCGCGAGATGCGGTCGCAGGCAGATCCAGCTTCGCATCCAGCGCGTAGAGCTCGATGATGTAATGGTGCACGGTCGGCGCGGGCGGGCAGGGGCTATAGAAGCCCGGCATCCCTGCGATATTATTGATCTGCACGCTGCCGTCGGGAAGGCTCGCCGTCTTCGCCAGGTCGCCGGCGACGCCGGTCGCGGTTCCCGGAATATCGAAGATCGCCCAATGCAGCACGTCGCTACCCTGGATCGCCACGTCCGTGTCGTGCATGATGATCGCAAAGGCCATCGTGCCCGCGGGCGCGCCCGTCCAATCGATCTTCGGATTGCCCTTCTGGCCGCCCTTGCATCCCACGGCATCGGGGATTGAGCCGCCATCAGGGTAGCCCGCCACGGTAAGAGTCATGTTGGCGGGAATACCACCGCCGCCCTTCTTGCCGCCGCCTTTACCTCCTCCGCCGCCCTGTGCCAGCATCAACCCGATACTGAATCCCGCTACAACAATGCAAACTGCCAACGCTCGCACGATTCGCATAGTCTTCTCTCCCTTGTGAGTGAATTATTTGCCTGTATAGCTGATCTTCCAAATAGTATTCGATCCGTCGTCGGTAACGTACAGCGAACCATCCTTGCCCACCGCGACTCCGGTCACGCGGCCCCACGCGTTTCCATCCGGGGCGATCATGCCAGTCATGAAGTCCTCGTAAACCCCGTTTGACTTGCCCTTCTCAAGAGGAACCCGCACCAGCTCGTGGCCCGACATCGGGGTGCGGTTCCACGATCCATGCTCGCCCGCAAAGATATCGCCGCGATATTCTTGCGGGAATTGTGTGCCGTCGTAGAAGGTCAGACCTAGAGAAGCGCTGTGCGCCTGGATCAGAACATCCGGCACGATTACCTTGTCGATGGTCTCGCCGGCTTCACGCGGCAGGGTTTCTTTATCCTTGCCCGTATAGTCGGCCTTGGCGCGAGGATCTTCGTGCTGGCCGATGTAGAACCACGGCCATCCGTAGAAGCCGCCTTCCTTCACGGACGTAATATAATCCGGCACCAGGTTATTGCCAAGATTGTCGCGCTCATTCACGGAAGTCCACAGCACTCCGGTCTTCGGATCGACCGCCAGACCCACTGGATTGCGAATGCCGGCTGCGTAAATCTTCACAAACTTGCCTTCGGGCGTATATTCCAGAACGTTGGCGCGATGCGTCTGCGACCGGTTACTTTGGCTCACGTTGTCAGCCGAGCCCACGGCAACCAGCATGCGGTTCCCCATAAACACGATGTCCCTGGTGCGGTGATCGCCGCCGGGTTGAATGTCGGAGACCAAGGTTTCCATCGGCCCGCTAGCCTTAAGATCGCCGTTCTTGTACGGGTATCGGACCACCGCGCCGGTGAGGCCGAAGTAAACCCACTGCGGATTGGGGCCCACCGGGTAAAATGCGATGCCGAAAACTCCGCCGTCGCGCGGATTGGGGGCCAAGCCCGTGGCAAAGGTCGAGATTTCCGCCTTGCCATTGCTGTCGCGGACGACTTTGACGACCCCGGTCGCTTCCTCCGCCACGAACAAATCGCCGTTCGGAGCGCGGCGGATCTGACGCGGAGCCTTCAAATCGTCATGCGCATAGAGCTCCACCTTGAAGCCCGTGGGAACCTGCGGCAACACACCCTCCGGCCGCGGCGACATTTTTCCGAAGGATGGATGGGCGTCGCCGGGCTCCGGCAGATCCTTCACGGTGATCTTGCGGAAAACTCCTGGTTTCAAATCCTTGGCGTCAACAAATGCGGCTTGTCCCGTAATGAGTCCGACGATTTTTGCCCCGTCGCCTTCCAGCGCGGCGGTAAACGCCAGCAAAGACGAACCGGCAACCAAAATCCAACTGTATTTCTTCATCTATACCTCCCAAACTGTCATGAGTTCGGATGCAGTGGCGAGTCCGAAAGGTTCCCTGGAACCCTGCGCCTCGACTATTATACGCGACACTATCGCGAGACGCTCGTTGGCGTCCGAGTCCGCGCCCTTCGAACCGGATTCGAGAAGAATCCAGTGCCGGGAGCGGAGGTTTCGATTCTCGCTGAAGCTAAAACGTGAAGCGGAGCACGGCCTGCAGAACCCGAGGCGTGCTCTGGGAGCTGGTGATTTCGCCGAACGCCGCGTTCCCAAACTCCGAAGGGAGCCCGGTGGTGGTGAGTCCCGGCTGCAAGGGCGTAATGGACATAGCGGAGTTGCTGAACACCTCTTTGTTAAGAACGTTGTAAGCCTCAATTCGAATCGTTCCGCGCACTCGCTCTTTCCACACGGGGAAGTTCTTGTTTAGCGCCGCGTCCAAATCCCAGAAGATCCACCCCCTCGCCAAGCCGTTGTATCCGGCAATCCCGGCGTAGCCTGGCACGAAATCGTTGCCCGCATTCGTGTTGCGATAGGCGCTTTGAAATCCGAGTTGATCCAGCCCCAGACTGCGGGACGGCTCCGATGTGAGACCGGGATACAGATTGCACAGCGAGGCAATCTCGTAGTTCACGTTGTACTGGATCTTGGCGGTGCAGTTCACGGGCACGCCAGTGTGGAAGGTATAGAGCCCGCTGGCCTGCCATCCGCCGGCGATGGCATTGGCCCATTTGGGCATGTTGCTAAGCAGAGCCTTTCCTTTTCCTATCGGGACATCCACCACGAAGTCCGAGGAAATCTGATGCCGCATGTCGAAGGACGCCGGTCCAAGGCCTTGGTCGGGATCGAAAGCGTTCTGCACAGTGCCTCCGATGCCGTTGTCGATGGCGTGGGACCAGGTGTAGTTGAAGTCAAAGCCCCAGCCGTTAGACACTGTACGCCGTAAGGAAACGATCGCGCCATTAAACGCCGCGTGTCCGTCGTTGACGTAGGTGTCCAAACTCGAGAACTGGGTTGTGAAGAAGGTGTTGCAGCCGTAAATCGAGAGACAACCGCCGTTGGCCGATCCGCCGCCGGGCTCATGGGTGCGATCCAATCCGTTCAAGCTATCCAGCCAACTGCCGCTGTGCTCTTCGTAGACGAAGTAGAAGATGTTAGCAGATGCGCTCCCGGGGATGTAAAAGTTCGCCGCGCCTGGAAACATGTCCTGAATGAAGGGCTCTTGCGGAACCGAACTCGGGTTCGCTTTCACCTGCGCCGGCGTGAGCGTCCCCGAATAGTAAAGGTTCGCGAGAACCATCGCCGCCTGCTCCCACGACTGACCCGACTTGGGATCGACGAATTGACTGAGCGGCTGTCCATAGTCCGCGGTCAGGATGCCGCTATGCGACAACCGCCCCGCGTAACCAACCTCCAGGCTCATGTGCTTCGGCAAGGGACGTGCATACGTGGCGCTGATCAAATGCTCATAAGGCGCTTTGAGGTCGCCGGATACGGCATCGAATGTGACGTACCCTCCCTGGGCCAGCGGAGGCGTGTACGGGAAAGTAATTCCACTGGGAGGGGCGGTCAGCACCGGAAGTGAGGCTGCGGTTCCGTTATAACGGGGAGTCGTGGTGAAATTGGTGTTCGACATCTGTGCTACCGCGTTCGTCAGTCCGGGAGTTCCGTTACTCGCCAAACTCGCCGCCAGACTGTCTCCGTAATTGTCGTAAACGATCCCATAACTGCCGCGCAGCACGCTGCCGGCCCCGAGGTACTTCGCAAGCATGCCCTTCGGCGAATAGGCCAAGCCCAAGCGCGGAGCAAAGTCGCCATAGCTGATCGGGTAATACCCCGGGCCGTTGTTCACGGGTCCAGACGGCGTGTAGGTGAGATACGAATTGGCCAGAGCGTAATTCGGGATTCCAGCCAGCGCGGCATATTGCCTTTCCGCGAAAAACTGGTTGGCCGATACGTTCGGATTTACCTGAACGCCATCGGTTTCGTAGGGAACGCCATAAATTGAATAGCGCAGACCGTAGGTGATCGTGAGGTTCGGCTTGGCCCTCCAGGAATCTTGCGCATAAAACTCCGACGTGGTCGCCGCGAAGGAGCGCGTGATTGGATCGCCGAACGGGATCACCTGCCCGTTGAGGCCGTAATTATAGGTGGCTGAGCCGCTGCTCAGCAGACCCATAATCGCACCGAAGGCATTGATCACGTTGGTACTGGAATTGAGAGCCGCGCCCGGGATGGATTTCTGGATGTAGGAGATAACGTCATTGGTGAGGTCTCCGCCTAGCGTGCTTCCCGTTCCCACGCTGTAGCTCGGCTCCGAAGAGGCGTACGAGTTGCTGATCGAGATTTTATGGGAAACGTTCACTCCGAACTGAAAGGTGTGCCGGCCTCTGTTCCACGTCAGATCGTCGGTGTAGTTATACACCGGGCTGAAGGCTTGACTGGCGCGGGTAGTGGGCACGAGCGTGGTGAATCCGAAATTCGGAGCAACGTTCAGGCTGCCAGTGCTCGCCGTGCCGCCGCGGGTGTAACCGAAGTTCATCGCGTTCACGGTATTCGTCGAGATCACGTAGGTATATCGCGCGGAGACGCCCTTGGAATCGTCTTGGCTTACCGAGACCGGCTGCTGGTTCGGGAACTGCTCCGTGGTGGAGACCATGGTCGCGCCGTTCAGCGTTCCGCGAATCGACAATGTGTGCTTGCCGGCATTGTCGAGGTTATAGTCCAACTTTCCAACCTGGACGTGATTGTCCAGCGGTGAGGGGGCGTTGAACTGCAGCACGTTGAAGTTCAGGCCCTTGTCGCTCGCCAGACTGGGAGCGTTGCCAGCCGGATACTGCTGCATCAGGTTGAGGATGTACGGATTCTCGCCGACGCCCAGCGGATCGATCTGCTGCACCTGCGCCGGAGTTAACTGCACGATCTGATTCGTGGTCAACTGCACCTGTACGATTCCTTCCTTCAAGGTGGAGCTGGGAACCGTGTCCTGCTTGGTGGCCTCGCTGCGATCTTTGCGGCCTTCGAAATTGTAGAAGAAGAATAGTTTGTTTTTCTTGATCGGGCCGCCCAGCGAAGCGCCGTATTGGTTGCGAATCAGTCCCGGGCGCGGCGTGCCGACTTTGTTATTAAAAAAGTCATTGGCTTCGAAGTCGGTGTTGCGGTTAAACTCGTACACCGATCCGTGAAAAGTGTTGGAACCGCTTTTCGTGACGATCGCCACTTGTCCGCCGGAGGAGCGGCCCATATCGGCGCCCTGGCCCACGACCGTCGTGCGGAACTCCTGAACGGAATCGAGCGGAATCGGAAGGGCGCCGGAAGAGGTGGAAGTGGAAGTCACGGTGCTGCTTCCGTTGAAGCCATTGACGTCCACGCCGTCGAGCGTTATGTAGGTCTGGCCCGCCTGCGACCCGATCACATTCCCGGTGCTGGTCACGCCCGGCTCGACTAGCAGCAGCGATGCGATGTTCCTGGTCTGCAAGGGCAAGTTGTCAACCTGTTCCGTGTTGAAGGGATTTCCTACTGTCGCATCTTGCGTGTTGATCTGCGTCTGTTCCGCGGTTACATTCACCAGTTCGGTGGTTTGTCCAATATCGAGCTGAACGTTTAAGGTCGCGGGTTCATCGATCTGTAAGGCCAGATTCGTGACCTTGGTCTTGAATCCTGGCTTCTGGACTTCTATCTTGTACGGACCGGGAATCACCTGAAGCAGCCGGAACGCGCCGTTTTCATCCGTCGGTTCCTTGCGGATCGTGGAGGTATCGGTGTTCGTGATGGTCACGATTGCGCCGGGAACGACTGCCCCCTGAGTATCTGTTACTGTGCCTTGAAGGGAACTCGTCTGGGCGGCAAGCGGTAGAACG
>JASHRP010000260.1 GCA_030037375.1 Bryobacteraceae bacterium
GCGGATATCGAATGGGCCACGGACACCACGCGCACCATCGCGAGCCTGCTATTCAGCGGCACGGCTTCGCGTTTCAGGGATATCCGCTGGGTCTTTTCACACGGCGGCGGCACGATGCCTTTTCTGTTAAGCCGGTTTGTCTACGAAGAGCGAACCATGAAGGAAGCGAAGGAACGCATGCCGAACGGCCTGCAATACGAGCTGAAGAAGTTCTATTACGATACGGCGCAGGCGAACCACCCGGGCGCATTGGCGGCGCTCATGAAAATCGCTCCCGCGTCACAGGTTCTCTTCGGCACCGATTTTCCATACCGCACCGGCGCGGAAGTCATCGGCGGGTTGGCCGCGGAACACTTTCCCGCGAAAGACCTCCGTGGAATCGAGCGTGAAAATGCGTTGCGCCTGATACCGAGCCTTTCGCATTCCGGCGTCGCGCAAAACTTACAACGGTAGACCTACGCGTGAGTCGCCGCGCGTTTGCCGGCTAAGATCGTCGCGCTCGGGAAAAGCCTCTGGCGGCCGGTTCGCTTGTTCTCGAAGTTGTCGACGAATTCGAACGTGCCTTCTCTCAACTCGAGAATTGCGATATCGGCCGGCGCACCGGCCTTCAGAGTGCCTCGGTCGTGGAAAACCGGGAACGCCCGGGATGAATTCGAAGTGGCGCACGCGATCACCTGATCGAGAGTCATGCCCAGCATCAGAAACTTCGACATTACGTTGGGGAAATCGATGATCTGGCTCGTGCGGCCTTCGGGGGTCCAGTCCGTCGAGAAGGTGTCAGGCAGGAATCCGGCTTTCAGCACGCGCTCGGCGATGTCCCAGCGCAAATGGCCGGTGCGTCCGTTGCCGAGATCGAACAAAACTCCCCGTTTGCGTGCGGCCATCACCTCCGGCAATATATGCCCGGAATCGTCGATGATGCTGTTCGGCGGCGGAGCGAACATATGGGTGACGATATCGCCCGGCTTGAGAAGCGGAAAAAGCTTCGATAGCGGCGAGATGGTCTGGCCCATGTGGATCATCACCGGCAGATTGTACGCGGACGCCGCCTCCTGCGCGCGCCGAAGCACTTCGTAATCGTTCTGCCCGGCAACGTCGCGCGATAACCGCGCCTTGACGCCCACGATCATGTCGCGATTCCGGCCGATCGCTTCGCGGGCCGCGGCTACGTCGGCGCGATTTAAATCCATCGTGTCGCCTTCCGTCAGGATGCCGGCGCGGCCGATGTTAATTAGAACGCGGCAAAGCTGCGGCGCGCCTTTGGCGACGGCGATCGCCTTGTCGATACCGTCCGCTCCTTGCGATCCCGCATCGATTAGGCCCGTTACGCCGTCAGTCAGGCACAGAACTGGACCATCCGGCGTGCGAGTCGCATGAGTGTGGATATCGATCAAGCCCGGGACCACCAGCTTGCCGCGCGCGTCGACGGTGTCCGCGGCCGCCGCCGAAATATTTGCCTCGATCGCAGCGATGCGCCCTTGAGCCACGGCCACGTCTCGAACCGCATCCAGTTTCCGCGAAGGATCGATGACCCGCCCGCCTTTAACGACGAGATCGTATTTGGACGAGGCAGCGAGCCGCGGGACCGCCGCAAGCGTTGCGGCCCCGGCGGTAGTGGACAGGAACTGACGCCGATTCATGCGTGTGAGTCTATCACGGAAGCCTCGTAATTACGTTGTCGACCTCAAGTACGTGGTAAGCGGTCTCCTTCATGCCGCAGAGGCGATAGGTTTCGCGGGCGGCGTGATTGTGCACGTCAACGTAGAGCCTCAATCCGCAGACCGCGTTCTCTCGCGCAAGCGCCTCGGTGTGAGCATACAGAGCGCGAAAGACGCCGCGGCGGCGCATTTCGGGAACCGTGTACACGCTCTGAATCCACCAGAACATTCCATTGCGCCAGTCCGACCACTCGTAGGTGATCATCATCTGTCCGGCTCGCACGCCGTCGATTTCCGCGATCAGATAAAAGCCGCGAGTAGGATCTTCGAACATGGCGTGAACCCCATTGCGTAAACGATCCATGTCTAAGGAGAGATTTTCGGATTCGAGCGCCAGTCGCGCATTGCTCTGCACCAGGAATTCTGCATCTTCCACTGCCGCTGGGCGCACTCTGATTTGATTGATACGTTCCATCCTCATCTGTTGTAACCTACGCGACGGGGGATATGGCGGTGAAAGCTCGAATAATTGTGGTCGCGTCGGCCATCGCGTTGGGGGTGGTGATTCTTCTAGCGCAGGAAGGAGCCGCCGGGCCCTATACCGCGGATCAAGCGACGCTTGGACGTACGGCGTACCAAACTAACTGCGCGGCTTGTCATGCCGCCGATCTTTCCGGGCGCGAAGGACCGCAGCTCGCCGGGGCGACGTTCATGAGCCAATGGGGCGACCGGACCGCGGGCGAGTTAGTCTCCTTCATCCGCGCGACGATGCCTCCCGGAGCGGGCGGCACGCTTCCCGATCAATCCTACGTCAACCTCGCGGCGTTCATTCTCGATGCAAACAGCGCGCGGCCAGGCAGCCAGGCGCTCACCGCGAGTTCGGCTGTTTCGATTCGTTCGGTCGCGACCGGGCGGCGCGCGGCGTATTTACAAAACGGCGCTCCGGCTGCGTCTGGTCCAAGCGAGGCCAAGCAGGAGCCAACCGCTCCGCAGACCCCGCGCGGGATCACTTTCGAAGGCGAGGTGAAGAATTTCGTCCCGGTCACGGATGCGATGCTCCGAAATCCCGATCCCTCAGACTGGCTGATGATTCGTCACGACTACAAGGCGACGTACTACAGCCCTCTCAATCAGATCACCGCGCAGAACGTCGGCGACCTGCATCTGACGTGGAGTTGGGCCATGGAAGAAGGCGCGAGCAATGGAAACCAGCCAGCGCCCATCGTCCACAACGGCGTTCTATACGTGAACAACACCGGGATGGTTCTTCAAGCTCTTGACGCAAAAACCGGGGAGCTGATCTGGGAGAACCGCTACGGCTCCGATCCAATTGCGCCGGCGATGCGCGGCATCGCGATCTACGACGACAAGATTTTCGTCGCGACCGGCGCGGCGCACCTGATCGCCTTCAACGCCCGCAACGGGAAATTAGTTTGGGATACGACCATCGGCGACCGCTCTAAGGGAGATTACTCCGCTTCGAGCGGTCCGCTTGCGGTGAACGGGAAATTGGTTCAAGGGCTCGGCCGCGATTCCTGCGGCGTCTATCGCGATGAGAAGTGCTTCATTAGCGCGTATGATGCGAAGACCGGGAAGGAAGTTTGGCGATTCCGGACCGTTGCGCTCGAAGGCGAGCCCGGCGGCGATAGCTGGGGCGGGCTCGCCAACATCTTCCGCGCGGGGGTCGAGCAGTGGATCACGGGAAGCTATGACCCGGAGTTGAACCTCATTTACTGGGGGACCGCGCAAGCGAAACCATGGATGCGCGTGAGCCGAGGCTCGGGCAACGGCGCGACGCTGTATGCCAACTCCACGCTAGCGCTTAATGCCGATTCCGGAAAGCTGGTCTGGTATCACAGCTACGCTCCGGGAGAGACGCTGGATCTCGATGAAGTTTTCGAGCGCGTGCTGGTTGACGATCAAGGCCAAAGCTACGTCTTCAGCGCGGGCAAAACGGGCATTCTCTGGAAGCTCGATCGCAAGACGGGAAAATATCTCGGGCACAAGGAGATGGTCTTTCAGAACGTGTACGATTCCATCGATCCTGTTACGGGACAGCCGCATTATCGAAATGACATCGTCGAGCAGCGCATCGGCGAATGGGTCACGGCTTGTCCTTCCACTGAGGGCGGTAAGAACTGGCCGTCGATGAGTTACTATCCGCCGGGCAACCGGTTGATCATTCCGCTGAGCCAAAGCTGCCTGGAGATGAACGGACAAGCGATCGACAAGGTCGCCGGAGGCGGTAGCGGCAATGGGGCTCTGCGAAGATTTTTTGAGATGCCGGGGACGAACGGGAATATCGGGAAGCTGGCGGCGTACGACGTCCGAACCATGCGCGAGCTTTGGAAATATGAGCAGCGCGCGCCTTTTCTGACCGGCGTGGTCTCGACCGCGGGAGGCGTCGCGTTCGCCGGCGACCTTAATCGCATGTTTCGAGCCTTCGATGTTTCGACCGGCCGCATTCTATGGGAGACGCGTCTTCCCGCGGCCGTGCAGGGGTTCCCGTTGACGTTCAGCGTGGCAGGCAAGCAGTACCTCGCGGTAACCACCAGCAATGGCGGAGGCAGCCCGCGCAATGTGCCAACCGTGGTCGCGCCGGAACTGCGCTATCCGGCGACGGGCAATGCGCTGTACGTGTTTGCGCTGCCTGATCGAAAGTAGGCCCGATACATGCCCGAAGCAACTTCCTTTTCCTGGTTAGTTTGGTCCCTGCTTTCGGCCGTGTTCGCGGCCGCCACGGCGATTCTCGCGAAGCTCGGCGTCGAAAAGATCGATTCCAACGTGGCTACCGCGGTTCGAACTTCGGTGGTTGTCGTTTTCACCTGGTTGATCGTGCTGATGTTCAAAACGGATTCACCAGTTTGGTCGACGATTTCGAAAAGGTCGTGGACGTTTCTCGTTTTCTCGGGGCTGGGCACCGGACTCTCGTGGCTCTGCTACTTCCATGCGCTCAAGCTCGGTCCTGCTTCGCGCGTCGCTCCGATCGACAAGTTGAGCGTTGCGCTGGTGATCTTGCTGAGCGTGCTGGTTCTCGGCGAGAGACTCACTTGGGGCAAGGCGGTGGGAGGCCTGCTCATTGTCGCGGGTGCGATCATCATCGCGTTGGAATAGCCGAGACCAGTTGCGTGTAACGAGAATGTCATTTACCATCTCACCTGGATGACGGAGACGGTGTTTGGCAAGACGGTGTAGGGAATGCGGAAAGCCGGTTGAGCCAGGTCTTTCGCGGTGCGGGGGTTGCGGTTCCCAGGAAATTGAGAAAGAACCTCTTGGCGATAAAATTTTCGCTTACATCGCGCTGGTGGTGTTCGGAAGCCTGCTGATCGCGGCCGTTCTCTACTTCTTGCGTTAAACGCTCGAAGTAACTGCCCGCGAAACGGAGCAAGCGGCCAGGCTCGACGGGGCTCAGAACGTCAGTGCGTCGTGCCAGAAACGTGGGCCGTCCCGAAAGTCCGGCTGAGGAACTGGAACGGAGACTCGGCCGGCTTCCCTGAGAGCCGAGCGACGTCTCCGGTCACCAGGTCGAAAGCGCCCGCACGAAGCGCCGCTTGGAAGCCGACAATCCCGGTGACGAGGGCCGGCGGAAGGCCGGCTGCTTCCAAGCCCGCGCGCTGTTGCTCTCCGGTCATTTCGACGAATGCCACCGGCTTCCCCGCAGCTTTTGCGATGGCATCCGCAATTTCCGCTTGGCTTACCGATACCGGTCCAGTGGCGTGATAGGTGATGCCAGCATGACCCGGCGTGCATAGGATGCCGGCCGCGGCCGCCGCGATATCGTCGCGAACCACGTAGGCGGCCGGTGCGCCGGGAACGGCGGCGTAGGAACCCGAGTCGGCGGCTCTCTTGGCCGCATCGAGCAGGGTGTCCGTGTAAACGGACATCCGGAGGATGGTCCAGGCAGCGCCGGACGCAATGAGTGCTTGCTCGGTTGTGAAATGGGAGTCGAAGAGGCTGTTCGCAGGATCCGGTCTCGGGCTCACCGTGGAAATATAGATGAGGTGCTGAACTCCGGCGGCAACGGCGGCTTTGATCGCATCGGCATGCTGCCGGCTGCGGACGCCCGGCTGCAGATCCGAGGTCGGGATCATGACCAGCCGCTCAATCCCGCGAAAGGCGGAGACAAGTTCCGATGGCTGGTTGAAGTCCCCAGCGCGAACCTCTACTCCTTGCTTGGAGAACTGCTCCAGCTTTTCGGGATGCCGCGCAATCGCGACGATGTTCGACGCGGCTGTTCGCGCGAGCGCGTGCCGCACCAGCCCTGCGCCCATGTGACCGCTGGCTCCAGTGATTCCGATTGTCATGCAAATTGCCTCAGTCGCTTATCATCTCCTATTTCGCCTCCACTCAGGGCGCGGCCCGGGCCAGCCAAACCTGCACCGAATGCGGATCGATATCGATCCGGCACGACAACCCCGGCTCAGGTGCGTTTCCTCCCGCGACGACGCCAATCCGCGCATCGCCGATGCGAACAATCACCCGTTGATCGACGCCGAGCGTTATGGCGCTGTCGACCGTTCCCGAGTATGCGCCGCCGGCCGCGAACCGGGCGCCCCCCGGGGAAATGCTCCATCCAACGCGTTCCCCC
Organism: Bryobacteraceae bacterium; assembly: GCA_030037375.1. Classification (GTDB taxonomy): domain Bacteria; phylum Acidobacteriota; class Terriglobia; order Bryobacterales; family Bryobacteraceae; genus Palsa-187. The sequence continues at coordinate 6,247 of JASHRP010000260.1, forward strand.
GGCGTGAGCTCCGGCTCCGCAACGGTGATGAACGTATCGCGGCCGATGGCAATCTGACCGCCGCTTCGACAGGAGCCGTACTCGATGTACTCGGCCCCGAGAAGGCGAGCGACCGTCTCGTTCGCGGGGCGAGTCTGGGTCGGACCGGCCTGCAAGACGCGACCCTGATCGAGGATCACGATCTGGTCGGCGAGGAGCGCGGCCTCTAACGGATCGTGCGTGACGACGATGGTTGCGGCCGGCAGTTCCTGCTGCAGAGCGCGGAGATCACGCCGCACCAGTGAGCGCCGGGGCGCATCCTGCGCGGAAAGGGCTCATCGAGGAGCAGCAGTTTCGGGGGCCTAACCAGCGCGCGAGCGAGGGCGACCCGTTGTTGCTGACCGAGCGACTGACGTGTCATGTGAACCGATCACTGTGTCTGAGAAATGACACAGCGGTCAAGACCCTCCATGCTTGTCAGATTTCAGCCAACAAATCCGCAAACAACGCGGTCCGCGAGCGCAGCCGCCCATGGCGAAAGTAGC
>JASHRP010000261.1 GCA_030037375.1 Bryobacteraceae bacterium
TCACGGGCAACACCACTTCACCGGAAGCGCTGGGCGGGATGCAACAGCTCGGCAACGCGCTGGCGCACACGGCGACCCACACGGAGCGGCCTTCGGCGAACGCGAACCTGACTTGGATCAAGGGCAGCCACACCTACAAAGCCGGAGCTGAAGTCTGGTATCAGGCGCAGATCACCGCGCCTCCTACTGGCGTCGGACTCACGTTCGGCGCGGGCGCGACCTCCATACCGGCGTCACTGGTTACTGGCGCGTATACCGTGGGCTTCCCATATGCCAGCTTCCTGCTGGGAGATGTCACTTCAGCCACGCAATACGCGCCAGTCGACGCCCGCATGTTCAAGTCGCAGTGGGCCATGTTCGTGCAGGATTCCTGGAAAATCACCCGCAAGCTGACCGTCGACTACGGAGTGCGCTGGGATTACGCGACCGCGGCTCAGGAAGAGTACGGCCGTTCCGCGGACTTGGGCACGAACGTTCCGAATCCCGCCGCGGGGAATCGATTGGGCGCCGCGATCTTCCAATCCACTTGCGGATGCACCTTCGTCTCAAACTATCCCTACGCCCTTGGACCAAGACTCGGGGTCGCGTATCAGATCACCCCGAAGACGGTGTTCCGCGGCGGTTGGGGAGTCGCTTACGGTTTCGCCCCCGACATCAATCTCCAGAACACCGCCGATGTAACCAATACGCCGTCGGGCGTGAATGCCTACCTTCCCCTGAACGTTCCCGGAACCATCCCGCAACCGGTTTGGCCGAATTTCAGCGTAAGCCAGACGCCTCTGCCTGGCGCGATCACCAGCGGTTTCCTCGCCTATCTGGATCCGGGCGCTTCTCGCCCGCCGCGCCAGAATCAGTGGAGCGCCGGCGTTCAGCGCGAGATCACTCACGACTTCGTTCTCGAAGCGGCTTATGTCGGCAATCGCGGCGTATGGTGGTCCGGTCCGCTGGGGTATTTGAATCAGGAGTCGCCGCAGTTGTTCGCGGCATATGGCTTGTCTCCCTACTCCAACCCGGCTGACAATCTGCTTCTGGGCGACGCGCTCAACAACAGCGCGGTGATCCAGAGGCTCGGCGTGCTCACGCCCTACTCCGGCTACGCGAGCTCGAACACCCTGCTGAACGCGCTGCGTCCCTATCCTCAGTTCAGCACCATCGCCGTGCAGAATTCGCCCACCGGCCGCACGTTCTACGATTCCCTTCAAATGAAGGGGACCAAGCGCCTGTCGCACGGCTTGCAGGCTAGCGGCACGTTCACGTGGGAAAAATCGATGGTAGGAATCCGTCCCAATTTGTTCGTTCCTTCGAATAAATCGCTTCAGGCAACCGACCAGCCCTTCCTGTTCAACACCAATATTCTTTACACCACTCAGAGGGACTGGTTCAGCAACAAGGTTATCCGCGCGATTACCAGAGATTGGGGCATCGGCGCATTCCTGCAATACGGCAGCGGCCTCCCTCTGGCGCCCCCGGCGGCGACTACCACGAATTACATCGGCGGCAGCGAAATGTTCCGCGTTCCCGGACAGCCCTTGTTCCTCAAGAATCTCAACTGCGGCTGCATCAATCCTTACTACGATCAAGTCCTGAATCCGGCCGCTTGGGAAAACCCTCCCAACGGAACGTTTGGACCCGCGACCGGAACTTACTACGGCGACTTCCGCTCCGCCCGCCGCCCGCAGGAGAACGCGAACTTGAGCCGTACTTTCCGGATTAAGGAGCGATTCGCACTGCAGCTTCGCGGAGAGTTCGTGAACATCTTTAACCGCACCCAGATCGGCAACCCAATTACCACGAATCCGACCGCCGCGCTCAGCAAGAATGCCCAAGGTCAATACACGGCTGGATTTGGAGTCATCAATCTGGCGGTTTCCGGTCCTCAGATCGCGCCGACGTACACGCAGAACGCCGTCGTGGGCCAGTTGTATCAGCTCCCGCGCACCGGAACGTTGATCGCCCGCTTCACGTTCTAGCCGGTCTAGCTGGGTGGACAGGCTTCGTTTCGCGCATATAGCGGCCATCGTTCACGAAGGAAGAAAATACCGCCAGGCATTGCACCGGGCGTTAACGCCAAGTCTGCTTTCTCATCTGGGCTCAACGGATTACACCTGGTCCGAAACATGCACAGCTAGGCCTGGAGCACCTTAGGAAGGAGCCTGGATTCTTATGAAACTAACTGCCTTATTGAGCGCATTGCTTCTCGCAGCCAGCGTTTATGCCGCTGGCACCGAAACGCGTGCGGACGACCAAAGTAAACGAATCCGCGAATCGGCGACGGTACTGCACGAAATTCTGAGTGCGGGCGACCGTTCCATTCCTCGCGATCTCTTGCAAAGAGCGCATTGCGTGGGCGTCGTTCCCAGTCTGAAGCGCGTCGGCTTTATCGTCGGCGCGAAGTATGGAAAGGGCGTGATCACGTGCCGCGTCGCTAACGGCGTCGGCTGGAGCGCCCCGTCAACCATTCGGATTGAAGGCGGCAACATCGGCTTACAGATCGGAGCCGGTGAAACGGACCTGATCTTCATCGTTCAGAACCGCAAGGGCGAAGAGGATCTGAACAAGGATAAGTTCACCATCGGACCTGATGCGGCTGGCATGGCGGGACCGCTGGGCCGGGAGACCGCCGCGGAAACGGACGCGATGATGCGAGCCGAGATTCTCTCCTACTCACGCTCACGCGGCGTTTTCGCGGGCGTAACGCTGGACGGAGCGACGCTACGGCCGGATAACGACGACAATCGTGCTTTATACGGACGCGACGTCACGCAGCGCGAGATCCTGAACGGCGATGTTCCACCGCCTCCGAGCGCGGATCGGTTGTTCGCCGAATTGAACGCCTACGCGCCTTTTCAGAAGAAGTAGCGCTGCGCGCGCTCCCTTCGCGGGCTGTTAATGCACGCCGGCTAAGCCCTCGCCACATCACGATGGCCGATGGCGAGCCCGGCGTGCATCTTTCGCTTAGGCGCAGCATATTCTCATTGAAGAATGAGCCTGAAGGTGGGAGCGGAGCGACCGCCGCGAGGCCTCCTTTCTGATTTTGGTTTGGGTGTAAAAACACTCGTAGTCGGGGCGGTGGAAATGTGGGAATCGCGCAGCGATTTCCAAGGGCTGTGGGCGCGGAGGAAAACCTGGTGTTGGTTTTCCTCGGCGTCCACACGGCCCGGCATTTCCACGGTCCTTTCGATTCTCATGCCGTTCGCTTCCGCGGTTCCTCGAAACTGGCGAACAGGCGCCGCTTGGCCTGCTGCATCTGCTGCGCCGCTGCGGTATCGGTTTGTTCGCTGGCACGCTGATCCAGAGCCGCAATCGTCACTCCCGCTCGAAGGCACCCGGCCACCCCGGGAAGCTGCCGCAGAATCTGCCACGGTGTAGCGTACCAACGGTACACGCGGTCGAGCTTTCCCTTGGGCCGTTCCACGATCTCGGCCACCGCGCAGGGCCGGTGAAAGTTCAGGTACGGATTGAGGAACTCGCGGTAGAACTCTCCGATGGATTGCGCATGCTCCCCAGCGATATGCCAGTGTCCCATGTGCTTTCTCACCACCGCCCCGTTTTTGGCCTCCGCCAAGCCGTTGTCGCTGGAGCGCCGCGGCCGCGACTTGGTCTGCTCGATCAGCAGCTTGTTCAGCAGCTTCTCCACGGTGTGGTTGATGAACTCGCTTCCGCAATCGGAATGGAAGCCGTGGATGGTAAACGGGAACTGCTGTAACATGGCCTCCAGCACCGGGATCAGAAAAGCTTCGCTGATCTGTGGCGCGCATCCCACCACTTCCCATTGCGTCACTTCATCGACCGCGTTGATGTGATACACGCCTTTGCTGCCGTCCAGATCATCGCCCTGATGGACTGTGTCCACGCGCAGGAATCCGGGCCGGCCTTGCGGGTCCGGTTTGCGCCTCTCGCCGATCGACACCGGCGAGGGCCGCGTGGGCTGGCAGACGATCCGGTGCTGCCGGTAGGCGCGCGTTGCTCGCAGCCGGTACAGGTGGGCCACAGAGATGCCCGCCAAGTTGCGAAAGCGAGCGTCGCCGAAATCATAATAGGCGCGCTGGAGCAGCTTCTGGGTGGCCGGCCCGCTCAGGGTCTCATGCGCTTCATCGACCTCGGCCAGCAGGGCGATGTCTTGGCTGCTGTAGCGAGTGGCGAAGCGATGCCGCCGGTAGGGTTGAGCGCGCACATGGCCCGATTCCCGGTACTTGCCGATCAACCGCGTCAGTTGCGCCCGCCCCAAGCCCGTCATCTTGCCCAGATAGCGCTTCACCAGTCCTTTGTCCTTCCGGCCCAGTCCCGCGTACTCCTGCTCGACCAGCGCCCGCTCCACCCATTGGTAAAGCTCCGCTCGATCCTGCGCCTCAAACTGTAGCTCCTGAGCGCCCTCTAAAAACGCCCGGATCTGCTCCAGGCTCAATCGTTCCCCGTCTTGCACGCTGATCTTCAATCCCCAGCATGCGCAATCGCTCCTTCAGGCTCATCTTGTGTGAGAAACCGTTCCCTGCTTCAGGCTCTTCTTGCATGAGACAAGACT
>JASHRP010000262.1 GCA_030037375.1 Bryobacteraceae bacterium
CAAAAGCTTGTCGCGTAGACTGAGCTTCCGTTCCGCCGGCCAAACCAGAAACACGTTGCCGGGCTGCTGCGCGTTCTGAAGCGGATAGTCAACGTACTCAATGCGCCCGGCAGCCGCGGGCTTCGGCGCAGGCAACAGAGTTTCGGAGATCACCGGAGCGTGGGGTGCTCCGTTTGACGCGCGATTCACTTCGTTCAAGGTCGCGTCCAATCTCGCCAAGGCGACCGTGTGTGCCACTTCCTTGGGGAGCGAAACGATCGCGCCCATATTGGCGAGGAAATAATGCTGATCGTGAAAGCGGCGGATATCGGACGGCTGAATAATGCGCAGATCCGCGGGAAGCCCGCCTGCTGAATAGGAGAGCGGATGACCTGCGCCGTAAATCGAAAGCAGCGACTGCTGATACAAACGGCGCGCCGGCTGATCCATCGAGGTCACCATCTCGTTGTACACCGTCCCTTGCTCTTCCAACTGAAGCGAGCCGGTCTTCGGGTCCTCGCCGACGCCGAAGTTGCGCACCTCCCGGCGAATCTCTTCGTCGGAGTAATCGGGATACAGAAGCGCATCCAGCGTACGGTCGAAATGCTGGAAGAAGACGTCCGGTCCAGCCGAAGTGTAGAAGCTGTAGCAAGTGCGCCATTGCAGGGTGAACGCGGTCGAACTCACCAACGACATCGTCGCCAGGCTGGCGAGCTCGCGTCCCTTGTTCCCTTTGCCGAGCAAGAGGTGCTCCTGCGTGTGGGGCTCGCCCATGTTGGAGGTCGGGAAGGTGGTGACCCAGATGAAGGCTTGTGCGGCAGACTGGATTTGCAGCAAATCGAGCGTAAAGCCCGTGTGCTGATGCACGAATCGGGCGCCCATCGCATGGCCGGAATCGTCTAAATAGACCGCTTTCGCCCGGAAGCCACTGACCTCTTGGCCCTCTTTCAAATTGCTATAGCTAACAGTGGGTTGCGCCATGGCGATCGTGGCCAGCAGCAACGGAGTGATGAGTCGCCGCATGCCTGTACTGTAGCAAACACCTTGTTCGCCGCCTCGGCGGTAAAATATTCGAGAACATGATCGCAAGCGCAGTCCGCACACTAAAGAATTTCGCCGGAGGCCGATGGGAAAGCTCTGCCGGGGAGCCGCGCCAAGTGACCAACCCATCCACCGGCGAAGTCATTGCCCAAGTCCCCTTCGCGACGCCGGCCGAGGTGGACAAGACCGTCCGCGCGGCTCATGAGGCGTACCTCCAGTGGCGCGAAGTTCCGGTTGTCGACCGCGTGCAAGTTCTCTACCGGTATAAGGCCTTGCTTGAGAAGCATGCGGACGAGGTTGCCCGCATTCTTTCGACCGAAAACGGCAAGACGCTTCCCGACGCACTGATGGAAGTGCGGCGCGCGATTCAGATGGTTGAAGTCGCCTGCGGGATGCCAACGCTGATGATGGGCGATTCGATTGAGAATGTCTCCCGCGGAATCGATTCACAGACTATTCGCCAGCCGCTAGGCGTCTGCGCGGGTATCACGCCATTTAACTTTCCGGCGATGGTTCCCATGTGGATGTTCCCCTTCGCCATCGCATGCGGCAACAGCTTCATCCTCAAACCTTCCGAGAAAGTCCCGCTCACGCCGGAGCGCACTGCCGAACTGCTGGAGGAAGCAGGCGTTCCCGCCGGAGTCTACAGCGTGATTCACGGCGGCCGCGAGACGACTGATGCGCTGATGATGCATCCGCTGGTCCGCGCGGTCTCCTTCGTGGGTTCGAGCCCGGTGGCCAAACACGTCTACGAGACCTCGGCAAAAGCGGGCAAGCGCGTGCAGGCGCTCGGCGGCGCGAAGAATCATCTGGTGGTGATGCCGGATGCGGACCTCGAGAAGTCCGTCGAAGCGATCATGAGCTCGGCCTTCGGAGCGGCGGGGGAACGATGCCTGGCCGGGAGTGTGTTAGTGCCGGTGGGCGAAGTTGCGGAGCCTTTGCTGGCAAAATTGGTCGCCGCCGCGAACGCGTTGCAAGTTGGCGATAGCTTGGCTCCCGGCGTCGGCATGGGACCTTTGGTCACGGGAGAGCATCGTGGCAAGGTGGCGGGCTATATCGAGAAGGGCCTAGCGGAGGGGGCGAAGCCGCTCTGCGACGGACGCAAGAGCGCCGGCGAATCGGAAGGTTTTTTCCTCGGCCCCACGATCTTCGACGGAGTGACTCCGAAGATGACGATCGCGCGCGAGGAGATCTTCGGACCCGTGCTTTCGGTGATTCGAGTGAGGACGCTGGATGAAGCGATCTCTTTGGTGAATGGCTCGGAATTCGGCAATACAACGTCCATCTTCACCAGCGACGGCAAGAGCGCGCGCGACTACGCGTCGCGCGTCGAATGCGGGATGGTCGGCGTGAACATCGGGGTCGCCGCGCCCATGGCCTTTTTCCCGTTCTCTGGCTGGAAAAACAGCTTCTTCGGCGACCTTCATGCTCACGGCAAGGACGCTGTGGCGTTCTACACGGAGCAGAAGGTCATCATGACGCGCTGGTTTTAGAGAATAATCGCCGAACGTGCCACTATAGAGCAAAGGCTTTCTTGAGAAGACTGAAGACTAACGGGCACCCGCTCCAGGAGACGCTGTTCGCGGAACGGGCAAAGAGGTCAAAACGCCGTGCGCCGCGCCTTTTGCCTGAAGACAATACGCCAGAAGGCCTGAAGGCTCTGCTCGAAGCAAATCGCCACTACCGCGAAGAGCCGTGGCCCGATGCATACCGTCGAACATTGCACCAGCTACGCCTTGGGGACGCGCGGGATCTATCCTGGATTCCCGATTCCTCCGTGCATCTAGTAATCACATCCCCGCCATACTGGACGCTGAAACGATATGCGCCGGGCAATGAAGATCAGATGGGCCACTTCGAGGACTATGAGCATTTCTTGAAGGAGTTGGATCGCGTCTGGCGCGAATGCGCCCGCGTCCTGGTCGGCGGCGGCCGAATTTGTTGCGTTGTCGGGGATGTCTGTATTCCTCGCAAACGTGCCGGGCGGCACTACCTCGTCCCGCTGCACGCTGATATCCAGGTCCGCGCCCGTGAGTTCGGGCTCGATTGCCTTCAGCCAATCCTCTGGCACAAGATCGCGAACGGAGCGACCGAGGTCCAAGGGAACGGTTCAGGTTTCTACGGAAAACCATACCAGCCCGGGGCGATCATCAAGAACGACATTGAATAC
>JASHRP010000263.1 GCA_030037375.1 Bryobacteraceae bacterium
GAGCGATATGGGAAAACGGTCCCGAAAATGTAGCCGATCAGGTAGTTTTCAAACATGTGCGGATGGCTATCGATAAACGGCAGGAAGTAACGGCGGCATGCGAAATCGTAGCGCGCCGCAAGATCCTCCATCGGTGCGTCCGGCGTCCAGGCGAGGCCGAGCAGGAAATCGCGATAGCAGTTGACGAAAATTGGGGGCGTGTAATCGCTCGAAAGGCGGGTGACTACTATCTCCAGCACCGTCTCTAATTGGAATTTCGAATCGGGTTCCGCCGCGGCGAGTGTATCGTTGAACATTCCAAGCCGGAGAGTCTTAAGATAATCTTCGAGCACGGGAACCGCGTCGGCCAGATCGAGGCCGGCGAGCCGATCGACGGCGAAGCCGATGGCTCGGATGCGCTGCCATAAGGGGAGCGGGCGCTTCCGAATCAATTCGATCAGGAGCGTCCGCACGCGGAACAGGCGATCGTCCGGATCATCCGAAACGAAGTTGACAAGGCGCGGGCGATCGGCCGGGCCGTCTTGGCCGTCCTGAAGGATCATCGCATCGGGATCGATGAGAACCAGCCGCGCGGCTTCCGGGCATGACAGGTCGAGCGACCGCTCAAGCGTTTGGCCGAGGACGTGAAACACTCGCGGGTATTTGACGCACAGGGCCGGCATGTAAGATTCCCCCGCCGATATCTGAATCCCGCATAATTTTTCAGTCAACGCGGGACAAGCAGCGTGATCCATGCGGAGCCGGGCATAATCAGCCGGCGAAGAACCGACCGGATTAATTTCAACCAAGCCGCTCAGGGGACGGCCGGAGACCTGAAGGGCCGGCGTGTTCTGATACTTCTCGTAGGTTTCGCGATCGACGGGCACGCCCCAGCCGATGCAGCAGGTGTCTTCGCAGTTTGCGCCGGTGCAGCGAAAACGGTCGAAGGCCCGCGGCTGGCGTACTGTAGGCCGGCCTTTCGTAAGAGAGACGCGCGTCACTTGTTGAAGAGCTTTCTGGCGCAGGCTGCTGCAATGGTCGACGCGTGCGTTGCTAGTGTGCCGGGCCGTCCGATCCCGCTGACGGGCTCGTGGAATACGCCGGGTTGCCTAAGTACTGTTCCCCGAGCCGGCCGCTTCCCTTCGGGGATAGTCGCGCTGGCCAATCATCACCTCCGATGTGATTGTTGCACGTGTTCGAACGTCTGGGTTCGTCGATTAGTAGCCGACTCCGAATATCAGCTCCACGGCATTCGCATTGGTCCGCGAGTAATCGCCCTGACTGCTGAACCCGTAAATCGAAGGCGCATCCTTTTCCCACCGTGTGTAGCGCAGCGCCGTGGATAGAAGCACGCCGCGCTCGCGAGTCTCCGCGCCGGCTCCGGCGGTCACGCCGAAATGCGAGGGGTCGTAGCCGTTGAGGTTGCCGGCGGCGCGGAAGGATGGGCCCGCCTCAATGAAGGGCGCACGCCCGAGCTTCGCAACATGATATTTGGCCAGGACGGGGAAATCCCAGGTCAGCACGGTGATCCCCTGCCCTGGGCTGAAGGTGGAGTGCAGTGGCTTGTAGAATGGCATCGGCCTCCAGAGTGAGGCCCTGGTGCAGTTCCACTTGGCCAGAAGCGCCGGCCAGATACCCGATGCGTTCCGTGACGCCATTGCCAGGAGTGTAAAACTCGCCGAGGAGGGACAACCCTCCCAAGACCCCGAAACTTAGCCGGTGCCCGGTCGCATGGAGCGGATCTGACGATGTCCCCCAAGCCACGCTAGTCAGAAACTCGACCTGATCCGGCTTGGTCGGAAAATACGGAAAGCCGAGGTCTTCCTCCCATCGCGTGTAGCGGATCGCGGGCGCCACGCGCAACTTGCCAAAGTTGATGGCGACGCCTACACCGGCGGTCGCCCCGAATTGCGATGGAAGGATGCCTACATCGTCCTGCGAGGTTCGGAAGGCGGGTCCGCCTTCGAGGAACGGCCGGACCCGTCCCCATTCCAAAGGGGAGGGAAGGTTCCACTTCAGCATCACGGGAAACTCCCACGTGTTCGCGGCGACAAAATTGTTTGTGGTGGTCACGCTGGGTGCTCCCGCGGGAGATATCGTGCTGATGGTGACGACCGGCAGCGGCCGATGCAAGGCATTGATTTCGATAGCAAGATCGCGAATGAGTTTGACCTCTAACAGGCCTCCGATAATGAAGGCGCTGGAACCGGGCAGGTGCTCGAAATGATATCCGGGGTTGCCGTACATGTCCGGCGGTCCGCTGGTGGAGTAGCTGGGAAAGTCCGGGGTGAGATTGGTTCCTCCGATCACTCCCCAATAGAGCCGCTGGCCGGATGCAGCGGGGCCGATCGTCGTCAAGAGAGCGAGAGTCAGCCGTGCGATGCGCATCGTGGATGTGAGGCACGCCGATAGCCAACGTCCGAGAACGGAATGTGAGGAGTTTCATTCCGAAATCGTCCGATGCACAGTGTGCCTGAGCGTCACTCCTGAGTACCACGATTCACAGCGGGCGCCCTTTGCGCGCTGGTGCGAATTTGCGGTTAACCTGGGGCCGCGCTGACGCGTCGTTACTCATCGAGGTCTTCATTTCCATGCTTAAACAATTTCTTCTTTGCGGTTTTCTCGCGATGGTTGCCGGGGGTGTTGCGACAGCGCAGGCGACGATTCCTTCCGGGCCAAGTGTCACGTCTCTTGCGCGCACCTACTCCCTTCCTCCGGTGGGGCTGGCCACTACGGAAACTCTTCAGATCAACGTAGCGAATGTTGCCACAGCGCCATCGAGCACGGGTTCTTCGTCTACGTCTACGGCTTCGTGCTCCGGAACGATCGCTTTCAGCAACTCGAGCGGGAAGGCGATCGGATCGGCGGTACAATTCACCGTTCCCGCGGGGCAGATCTTTTCCGTGCCGCTCCCGTTTTCTTCGACCGGATATACAAGCCGTGGCGAAATCCTGGCCGCCATTCAGCAAAGCTTTTCGAATTCGGCTGCTAATTCGTGCTCCATGGCGGTTACGCTCGAGACGTTCGATTCGACCACGGGCGTTACGCACGCCGTAGTGACTTCCGCCACTACGACTGTTGGCCCGATCGCGGTGATATCGACAGGCGCCGTCATACCCTAGGAGGGCGACCGTTAGTTTTCAGAAGGCTTTTCCACCCTGTCGATGACCATGACGTCGGTGGGCGCCTTGGTCGATTCGAGCTTCAATCCCAGTTGCTGCTGTAAGGCGGTGAACAGATCCGGAGCGGCATCGGGGTTGTCAGCGGCCGGAGGAGGGCCACCAAGGCCGAGACGCGCCGCCTGAGCGGCATCGGGGGTGAATGTCAGCGTGAAGTCGTACCTTCCGGAAAGCCCCGACTGATCCACCACAGGCCTATCCATCGAGTTTTGTAACAGGGCGGCGACTTGCGATAGCGGCGAGTTCCTGAAGGTGAATACCGTTCCTGCTGGACTTCTTCCGAAAGACCATCCGGGAAGGCCCTTCGGATCGGCGTCGCTCTTGGTAATTTTCGCTCCGGTTTTCACGACCGTGATCGCGTATACCGAGAGGTCTCTCTTCTCGTAATGAAATTTGAGCTGGAAGCGATCGGCCAGCAGCTTCTGAATCATCAGCTTCATCTGGTCGACATTTGGCTGGCCCGGCGCATCGGGCTTTCCCGTCATGTCGAACTTCTCCGATTCGGTCCAGGCGGGTCCGCCGGTAAGCTGCTTGGGATGGATCCAGTAAGCCAAATTGATCAGATCGTGCAAGGTGGTGTTGGTTGTGATGACGTAGTCGCCCCTCAATGTGACGATTTGGCCGGGTTTGGAAGGATCGCTCGGCTTGATCGTGGCCACTTCGAATGAGGGATTCTTCGCAGCCATCGGTACGGGCGGAGCCGGAGGCTCCGGAATCGCCCAAGCGGTCTCCGGAGTGGCGCGCTCCAGGTTCAAGGCCAGAGGCGCGCCCTGGGTCAACGTCCCCACGATCGAGTTCCCGTCGGCGCTCAGCTTTCCTTCATACTTGCCATTCATGGAGGGAATTGTGATTTTCACGGTCGAACCGTCGCGTGCGACGGTTGCGGCGATCGGCGCGGAGGGCCGGTCGACCATGTAGAGCGTAGCCTGCAGCTTGTCATTTTCCAGCGCGATCTTAAACAGGATGCGCACTTTTTGCGGGCCGGCCTCCACTGTGCCTTGCCAATTCCCGGCGATATTCTGGGTTTGCAACGCGCTTATCGGCAAGGCCGCGAGAGCCATCATCCACAAGGTCAACGTTTTCATCGGCTGCCTCCTGGCTGCTCAAATGATGTCATAGACGCGCGTACCCTACATAGGTCACGTTACGCCTACGCTTCCGCGAACGCGCCCTTTTTGCGGAGTAGTTAGTCCAGGAAGAACGGGGTCTCGTTTTCGCCGCGTAGGATCACGTCGAAGCGGTACTGAAGGCAGTCTTCCGACGGCGTGGTTTGCTCGACCGCGAATAAGCGAAGGCGGGCGGCTTCGGGGACGCAGTCGAGCACGGGATCGCTCACCTGCTCCGGAGCATCGGATAGAAAGATGGTCGTCACCATGCGCCGTGTCAGCCCGATCGCCAGGATCATCAGGTTGATGTGCGGGCATCGCAGGCGTCCGTCTTCGGCAGCGTATGCACCCGGCAAAACGGTGCGGAACCAATAATTGCCCTGCGCATCGGTTCGCGCCCGTCCCCATCCGCGGAATCCCGGATCGGCTTCACGGCAACGAGGGTCCAGCGAATGCCGGAACACCCCGTTTGCGTCCGGCTGCCAGATCTCCAGGATGGTGTTGCGCGTCGGCTGATTTCCTTCTTGCAGCACGCGGCCGCGAATCTCAATCCTCTGGCCCCGCGCCGACTGCTCTCCGAACTTGGTCAGATCTTCCAAGCCGTCGACGAAACTGTACGGAAAGTAAGGACCGATGGTGCAATATGGCGAAGTGATCATCTTAATGTGCGGCCTAATGTAGAGCCGGCGTCTGGCGGCGGCCGCGCAGCACGAAATCGCGTTTGAAGCTGATCGAGTTCACAGCGCCCATGCTGGTGGAATCGAACTCGAAGATCAGGCGCTCCCGAACGTCGCGATTCGGCACCGCGTTCAGCAACAGGTCGGTCTCGTTGAGGGGTTCGCCGGGGAAGAAAATCTGCGTCACGTATCGCGTCATCCAGCTTGGACCAAGAATCGAGAAGTGAATGTGCGGCGGGCGCCACCACCAGCCCGATTCGAGCACGGGATACGCGCCAGGCTTAACGGAGAAGAATTGATACTCGCCTTCCGGCCCGGTCACGAGCCTTCCCTCCCCCGTGAAGTTCGGATCGATGGGCGTATCGGTGCGATCCATCTCATGGATATAGCGTCCGCCCGAGTTCGCCTGCCACAGCTCGACCACGGCGTTCGGAATGGGCGAGCCATCCTCATCCATAACGCGTCCGAATACGGAAATGAGCTGGCCGACGGCGCGCGGTCCGTCCGCCTTGGCGCGCGAAAGATCGAGTTTGTTCACCGCGCCCAACTCGCCGATTAGGCCCGAAGGGCCGGTACGTTCCGACAAAGTTAATGGCCGGGAGATCAACGGCGCGGACGGGTTGCGGGTAAAGCTTAGCGGGTAACGGTCGATCTTACGAGCAAGCTGGGTTTTATCGTCGTACGGTTGATACTCGGCCATCTGGTATCTGATTGTAGCCTCTGCCGGATGGCCATTGCCTGGCTTGGCCGAGAGGCCCTCCCATGAGAAAATTGTAATCCCCGAGCCGCGAGAAACGTTACTCATTCTAGGGTTTGTCTTTTTGACGGTACTCGCAGCGTGAGAGCTTCACCAGTTTGCATCGCATTGCTGATCGGAGCTCCCCTGCTGATGGGGCAGGATGCCTCGACCAACCCGCCGGTCCCTGACTCGCCGGATGTCGCCGCAGCCGCTTCCGATATCGCACCCGGCAAGCCGGATGCGAATCAGTCGGATACAAGTCAACAGGGTTCCGATTCAGAGGCCGGGCGAATTCTGGGCGTGATTCCGGACAACAAAATTGTTCCAAGTCACGATAAGAGCGAGGAGCCGCTGACGGTTCGCGGAAAGTTCGACCTCGCATTCAAGGACACGATCGATCCATTCACCTTCGTGCTGGCCGGGTTTTACGCAGGCATCGCCCAATGGGATAACCAGTATCGGCAATACGGTCAAGGCGGTTCGGGATATGCGAAGCGATTTGGCGCGGCTTACGCGGATCAGGCCATTGGCAATTATTTCACGGAGGCGATCGTACCCGCCGTGCTGCACCAGGACCCGCGGTACTTTCGTAAGGGCAGCGGGCCGAAGTTGATGCGCCTGAGATACGCCCTGACGCGTACCATGGTGACCCGCACCGATAAGGGGCGCGAGGCGTTCAATTATTCGGAAGTGGTCGGCAATGGCATCGCGGCCGGAATCTCGAACCTGTATTACCCGCGCGCCGATCGGACCGTCGGGGAGACGGCGGAAAAACTCGGAGTTCAAGTGATGAGCGATAGCGCGTTTAACGTGCTGTTGGAATTCTGGCCTGACATGCGCCGGTTGGTCCTCAAGCACTAACCTTCGCCGCGCAAAGCTGTCTGTCTCCCCGTCTATACTGGGATAACTCCAAGGTAGGAGCATCCCAAATGATCTTACGACCGGCAAACTGTAACGCAATTGCTGTCTTAGCAATGATCCTGCCTGCCGCCGCTTGGGCCGACCAGTCCGGTACCGTTAGCCTCGCCCCGAACACGTTTTTAAATCTCGACACCGGCGCGACTTCAGGTACTGGAGGCGACATCTTGTGGACCGGGATAGAGCTGATGCCGCAGGGTCGCGCGGGGCTTTACAATCTCGGAAAATATGGATCGCGCGCGTTCAAATCGATCCAGGCCCGGCATGCGTCTTCCGCGCAATTCAGCTCGAAGCCGATTCCCGCGACAACGTTGGTGCCGGGAGATGTTTTTGGAGTTCGCAGCAACGGCGGGCGCTTCGGCAAGATGCTGGTCACGGCCGCGGCGTCCGGGTCTCTTTCGCTTCAGTACACGATCTTCTCCGCAGCGAGTCCGGGCGCGATGGTTTCCGCCGCAGCCACTGCCGGGCCCCAGGTCGCGGGGATCCAGAACAACTACAGCTACATCCTGCCGGGGCTGCCGAACTACGGCATCGCGCCGGGGAGCATTTTTATCATCGTGGGTACCGGCCTGAGCACCTCGGCTGCGCCGGTATTGCAATCGAGCGCGGCTCCCGGCCTGCCCAAAACACTGAATCAAACTAGCGTTTCCGTCAC
>JASHRP010000264.1 GCA_030037375.1 Bryobacteraceae bacterium
GGAGCGGAGAAGGCCAATACTCACGCTTTGATCTTCAACGTCAAGGGCGAAGATCTGCTCTTCCTGGATAAGCCGAATGCCAACCTCCCATCAGAAGCCGAAAACCTGTACGCCAAGCTCGCGTTACCGGTTCAGCCATTTGAGAGCGTCGGTTTGTACGCCCCGGTCCGGCGCGACCAGCAAAAAATGATCCCCGACACCGGCACTCGATCGGATGGCGTGGTTGCATACGGCTGGACCATCCAGGATTTCTGCAAGGAACGATACTTGCGGTTTCTGTTTGCGGATGCGGATGACGAAACGAGTCATCTGTCCGCAGTAATCGATCGAGTTGAGAATCACCTTACGCACGAGGACGTTTCGCACTGCGAGGACTTTGGCGATCTCAAAACCTTAATTGAGTCGCAACTTCCCCAATGGGCCGGGAACGCAGCACCGGGAACCCAAATGGGCTTCCTCCGGCGCCTTGAGGCTGCCGCCGCACGTGTGGGGCATCTGATCCGGGGCAAAATCGAGGACCCCGAGCGCCATCGGATCGATTGGAAGAAAAAGCAAATCACGGTTGTCGACATCCATAACCTGCACGATCGTGCAAAGAGGTTCGTGATCGGCGTCATGCTAAAGCGGATGTTCGAGGATAAGGAACGGTCTGGGACGGCGCGGCCACTCATTTTCGTCGTGCTGGACGAACTCAACAAATATGCACCACGGGAAGGCTGGAGCCCGATCAAGGATGTGATCTTGGATATGGCTGAGCGTGGACGCAGTCTTGGCGTCATTCTGATCGGCGCGCAGCAAACTGCGAGCCAAATCGAGCGTCGAGTCGTTGCGAATTCGTCGTTCCGCGTGGTGGGTAGGCTTGACTCGGCCGAAGCTCAGCATGGCGAGTACGGATTTCTACCGGCCGCGACACGGCTTCGATCAAACATTTTGAAGCCGGGCACAATGATCGTGTCGCAACCTGAAATCCCGGTCCCGTTACTGGTGCAGTTTCCTTTTCCCGCTTGGGCCACGAGGCCCTCCGAAGCTGCAGCGCCTGTGAGCGTTGGTTCTCTATCCGCAGACCCATTTAAGAAGTTTACGTAGATGCGATTCCTCCACACGGCTGACTGGCACATCGGCAAAACCCTGTTTGGCCGATCACGGCTCGACGAGCAAGAGCAAGTGATCGCCGAGATATTGGACATCGCCAGGAGGGAACAGGTTCAGTGCGTGTTGCTCGCCGGCGATGTGTTCGAATCTCTGGCTCCGACCGGAGATGCGGAACGGGTCGTCTGTGACGCCCTCGCCGAGTTTGCGGGCGCGGGGATCGCGACCGTAGTGGTGGGAGGAAACCACGACCATCCTCGACGGCTTGCCGCGCTGCGGAAGCTCGGAAATCCTTTGAGGATATACGTTCGGCCGGACCCTGTTCCTCAAGCTGGAGGCGGTGTAATCGTGTTCAGCGCGCATGGGGAGACCGCACAAATTGCAGTCCTACCTTGGGTCCCGGAATACAAGGTCGTGGACATCACCCAGATGATGAATCCGGAAGATACGTGGTACGAGGCCTATTCCGAAAACGTAGCCGCGATGTGCCGGCACCTCGCCGTCGGCTTTTCTGAGAGCACAATAAACATCCTGGCCGCTCACCTGTTCGCCTACGGCGCGGAGACCAGTGGCAGCGAGCGCGCAGTACACGTCTCGCAGCCATACGCTATTAAACCTGCGCAGCTCCCCCAAGCTCAATACGTAGCGTTGGGTCATATCCACAAGCCCCAGGAGATTGGATCGTCTTCCCGCTGTTTCTACTCTGGATCTCCTCTACAGCTCGATTTCGGTGAGCGTGACCAACAAAAGCGAGTAGTGATCGTGGACGTCAAGGCAGGATTTCCGGCCAACATCGAGAGCATCCCACTTAGCTCAGGCCGGAAGCTGCGCGAAGTAGTTACCACGATCAACCAACTGCCGTCCCTTGCCGCCGAGGCGGGTGGAGACTTCTTGCGGGTCATCGTCAAAACAGGTTCGAGAATCTCCGGCCTGCCACAGCAGGTGTGCGAGATGCTTCCGAACGCGCTGGACGTGCGTCAGGAGCTCCCAGATGTCTCGGCATTATCCGCGCCGGTTGCGTCCGCGTCGCAGAGTCCACGCGAGTTGTTCGAACGGTTCGTACGAGAAACCAAGGGTACCGCGGCGAGTCCGGAGATGCTGGCGAAATTCGAGGAGCTGTACAACGAGGCGAAGTATGCGGCCGATTAAGCTCGCGATCGAGGGATTCACCGCGTTTCGCGACAAGTGTGAGATCGACTTCTCCGCCCTCGACCTCTTTGCGATTACCGGTCAGACCGGCGCTGGAAAGACATCGCTGCTCGATGCCATGACCTATGCCCTCTACGGTAGGACATCCCGCCTGAACAAGGCTGGCAGGGATTTAATTAGTCAGGGCGCCAGCAACATGTCCGTAACGCTTCAGTTTCGGGTCGGCAACATTGAGTACAACGTGGCCCGTTCGATAAAGGGGTCTTCTGTAAATGTGCGCCTGGAAAGATCGGAAGGCGGAGATTGGAAGGCGCTCGCCGGCAGTGTGTCGGAACTCAGCGATCAGATATCCGGGATCGTGGGGCTAGACTTCGATGGCTTCACGAAAGCCGTGATCCTTCCGCAGGGAAAGTTCGACGTCTTTTTGCGGGGCAAGCCAGACGAGCGGCGTCAAGTTTTGAACGACCTTCTTGACGTAAGCGTCTACCAGCAAATGATGCAGTCGGCAAATGAACGGAGCAAACTTGCTGGTGAACGAGCCAAAACAAAAGAGGTTGAGATCGACACCAGCGCGACGCCAGAGGCCAAGATCGAGTGCGAGCGAGAACTGGAAAGAGCGTCCGCGCAAGAGCAGGACGCGTTGAGTCTGGTAGAGGGTTTACGGCAGGCTTTGCCAAGCGCCATAACCCTGCGTGAGAAACGTCGGTCCGCAATCCAGGAGCAGAAAGAGCTCGATGGGACGCAAAAGAAAATCGGCGAGGCGACGTCAAAAGCGGCAGAGGCAGCCAAAGATGTCCAGCGCAAAACAGTAGCTATTGATCAGATCAAGACTGAAATCGAAGCCACCGATTACGATAGCGAACGGCACCTGCGCCTCATGCGATTGGAGCCGCTAGCGCAACAGCGGGAGAGCCTAAGAGAGCAACTCGGCCGGGAGGCGGGTGAGCAGAGTGCTTTGAGTGACAGACTCGCCGCCGAGGAGAAGAATTCCGAGGCCGCGAGGCTGGCGCACGGCTAAGCTGAGGTTCGCCTCAAGGATGCGGAAGAATCCTTAAGCACCCAAAGGGCGGCGTACGAGGACTTGCTGGTTCGCTGCGGAT
>JASHRP010000265.1 GCA_030037375.1 Bryobacteraceae bacterium
CGTGAGCGGAATCTCCCGCGCGAGGTCGTTGATCCCGGCGAGAATCACCACCGCTGCCGGATGAAGGTCAATCACGTCGGCCTTCATTCGCCCCAGCATTTGCGCGGTGATCTGTCCGCTGATGCCCCGATTGATGAAATCCCGTTCTGGAAAATACTCGTTCAGCCTCCACAGCTCCGTGATCGAATCGCCGAGGAAAACCACCCGCGGGTTGCCCGGCCGCGGAGCCGGAAGCCTCCGGTCATCATCGGCGTAGTGCGCCAGATCATCCCGATCCGCTGTTACTAGCTGTACTTCCTTGGAGTCCAGCAGCGCGCGGAAATGCGCGTCCAATCGCGTGGAGATCTCCCTTTCCTCCGCAAGCTGTTGCCGAGCCGCCTCGGGAAACGGATACGGCTTCGGGATCGCATCGGAAAGCTCCAAGTACGCCCGCACGTTCAGCATCAGGGTATAGGTGGGTTGCCCGCCGGTCGGCTTGAGCTTCAGCAGCGTGCACGCCTGCTTCACGTTCTCGATGATCGGACCCACGGCGCGGCCGAGATCCGGCGAGGCCACTCCGCCCGCGTCCATGAGCTGCGCCGACCGGACACAGAGATCGTTCAGTTTCTCCGGGCTCAGCAGAGCGCTTCCGGTCTGCGCATAGAGAGATGCGGCCAGAGAGTACGCGGCGAGGGACGGCAAGATCGCTCTCACGGATGCTCCTCTTTTTGCAGCGTCACCGTCACCGCGCCGATCGGAAATCCGGTGCGCAGCCGGATCTGCACCGGCAGCCGGCGCGCGTCGTCGCTCAGCCACAGGAACACCTCGCCCTTCCGCGGATACACCACGCCGTTCATCAAATCCGCCTGGTAACGGACTGCCTGGAACGCACCCATCGGCGTTCGCACTTCTTCAAGTTCCTGCGCGGTCACCTTTACCGGGGCCGATTTCCGTCCATCGCTCACCGGGATCAGCGTCGATTGGCCAACTTCCAAATTCATCGCGCGCAGCTTGGCGAAGGCTCCCACCACGTCCGCCACGCAGTGCGGAGTATCGGTGCCGGTCTCCTTCAAGATTTTGTTTTGTACCACATCGCGCTCGACGAAGAACGCGTGATTGATGCCGCGGTCGTAGGTGACTTTGGTCTCGTGATGCCGCTTGCGCTCCATGGCGTCCAGCACGCTGGAGGTCGCGCAGAGCGAATCCTCGAAGTTGACCGTGTAAGAGTCCTGGATCGGAAAGAGCGTGGAAACAATCCCCGCCGATTCCAGCTTGAGCGATTCCTGTTGCGGCTGCTTCTCAACGATGACGGTGCCCGCGTGCGCCAACCGCCACTCCACGGTGTAGGTCAGCTTCTCGATTGGCTTGGGGGAGAGCGGCGGAGCGGAGAACTGCAATCCGGACTGCCCCAGCGCCAGGCAGCCGGCGGTGATCAGCACAAGGAGCATGCCGCCGGTCAAAAACCGCATCCTCTATCGAGTGTACACTCAAAACGTGGCCCGTATCCCAGGACGCCATTTCGCACGGAATTTGGTGGAACGCCGCGCTCTGGTCGCGCAGTTGGTCCGGCGCGACTTCCACATGCGTTACGTCGGCTCCGTCGCGGGCTGGGCATGGGGAGTTGTGCACCCCATCGTCCAGTTGGTGGTGTGGTACTTCATCTTTGTGGTTTGCCTGCGCGTGACGCTCGAACCCGGCAGCCTCACCACGAACTATCCGATGTTCCTGTTCTGCGGCTTCCTTCCCTGGATGCTGTTTCAGGAAACCGTGACGCGTTCCGCGTCTTCGTTGGTCGAGCAATCGAATCTCATCACGCGTACGGTCTTTCCTTCCGAGGTCGTGCCGGTGTCGATCTTCCTCTCGTCGCTGATCCATCATTTGATCGCGCTGGCGCTGTTCCTGGTGACCGGAGTGTTTCTGATTAAGCTCAGCCCGATGGCTCTTTTGCTGCCTTTGTACATGCTGCTGCTGGGACTCTTCGCCGTGGGAGTCGGCTGGATCGCCGCCAGCTTACACGTTTACCTCCGCGATACGGGACACGTCTTGAACGTGGTCATGACACTCTGGTTCTGGCTTACTCCGATCATGATTCCGGAAGACAGGATTCCCCCGCGCTTCCACTATCTGGTCTCCTGGAATCCGATGTCGTGGATGGTGCGCGCTTACCGCAGCCGCTTGCTGGCTCCGGATTGGCCGGGATGGAAGGAGTTGGCGGTGCTATCGATTTCCTGCGCGGGGGTCTTCATTCTCGGCGGTTTATTCTTCCGGCACATGAAGCGCGGGTTCGCGGACGTTCTGTAGGCGAAAGCGACACGAATTTTCCGTCATTCGGCTCTAACACGCCGGTGGTAAAATACCGGGAAATTAAATCATGCCTACCGCCAAAACAAAGCCCGCCGCGAACCCTCCGCAAACGCTTCAGACCTTCAGCCTGCCGGACCTCCAGCAGTTCACCTATGAAGGAACCTACTCGCCGAGCGCCAGCCCGGATTTTCATTTGTTCTACGTCGGACGAGATGACGTGCACTCGATCCTTAAATACGTGCTTTCGCTGGTCAGCGTCTCCTTGTACATGAACATGTATGGGTATGACGACACGGAGCTGAACCGGATTCTGATGTCGAAAGTGCTCGATCCGAACGTCACCGTCCTCATTACGTTGGATAAGAGCGAATCCACCACCAAGACCGAAAAAAGCCTGATCGCGGCCGATCAGAGCCAGAACCTGGCCGCGTTCAACTCCCATTTCGTGATCGGCGAATCGTCCACTGGCCAGATCAGCCACACCAAGGGATTTGTCGCCGACGGTAAGGTCGCGGGAGAAGGCTCCACGAACTGGTCGAAGTCCGGAGAAGGCATTTTCGTCCAGGCGGGAAAGCCAGGCGGACAAGGCTATCAAGCGCAAAACAATACTCAATCCATCATCACCGACCCCGATACGATTAGCCGATTTACCGCGGAGCTGATTCGGGAGCACATGGCCGCGCAACACGAGGCCGTGAACGATCCAAGCAAGGCATCCTCGTTGAAGACTCCGGTGAAGCCCGCTCCGAAAACTAAGGCGAAGAAATAATCGCGGATTTATTCTGATCGATCGTCAGCGGCTCCCGATTCTGTTACGGCGCGCCGAGCAGGGCACGCAGGACCATCGGCGCCATCTGCGCGCGCGTGACTGCGGCGGTTTCGCAATATTGCGTCGCGCTGCAGCCGTCCCAGAACCCCATGTCCCTCATCTTCTGGATGAACTTGAAGAACGGGTCGCTCGGCTGAACATCGGTGAAGTACGGCGTGGTGGTGTACGTGAAAGTGCTGAGATTGTTCGCCATCATCCACGACACAATCACGAAGACGGCCATCTGACCCTGGGTGATATTCGAATTCGGACAAAAATCAGGAGGACTCGTGGAGCAGCCGGCTGTGATGCCGAGATCGTCGATATGCTGAACGAAATCGAAATACACGCTAGACGAAGCGACGTCTTCAAAAGACGCCGAAGGCGTAAACATTAGCGGGGTGTTCGTCGCAAGATCCAGCGCTGCCACGATGAATACCGCCATCTGTTCCCGGGTGACAGCGGTATCGGGGCAATACTCCAGCGGACTCGTCTGGCACCCCGCGGTAATGCCGTCGCCATAGAACAAGGAGATGTAATCGAAGTAATTCTCCGTGATCGGGACATCGCCGAATTGAACCGTCGACCCGCCTTCCATCACTTTGAACGACTGGGCGCCCACCGTGACCGTGCCCATCCGAGCCACGCCGGAATTAGCTGTAACCATCAGGGTGAACGAGCCGGAGCTAGATCCCGAGCCGTTGCTGAAGCTGATCCATGTGGGCGAGTCCGTGGTCGCGCTCCAATTGCATCCGCTGTCGATGGTCACGCTCACGTTCATCGACCCTCCGCTGTTGGTGAACTGACGAGTCATCGGTGTTAGCGTCGCGATGCAGGGATCGACCACCGTAATCTCCACCGATCCGGTTCCCGTTCCTCCGCCGTTTGTCGCTCCGAGCGCAACGGTCGTCATTCCAGCTATCGTGGGGATGCCCGCGATAACTCCGGAAGACGCGTTGAGGCCGAGGCCGGCGGGCAACGGAACGGCAGAAAAGCTGGTCGGTCCGTTGGTCGCCGTGATCTGATACGAGAAAAGCGATCCCAAGGTCGCCGATGCCGAGGTTTGGCTGGTAATCACCGGCGTCGTGCTGCCCGCCAGCAATCCG
>JASHRP010000266.1 GCA_030037375.1 Bryobacteraceae bacterium
AGTCAAACGAAAGGACAGTTCATGTCACTTACGGATTTTCTGCCAACGCCGAAATTTGAGGAATATAAGGAGCGCTTCAAGAACCATTACAAGCTGGAGCGCCGGGATGACGGCGTCATTCTCGTGCAGGCGCACACGGCAGGAGGGCCGATTCAACTGAGCGTGGAGAATCACCGCTCGGTCGGGCAATTGTTTAAGACCGTCGGCGCCGATCCTGAGAATGAGCTGATGATCTTCACCGGCTCGGGCGCGGAGTTCATGATGGATTCCGACCCCGAGGGGTTCAAGCTCGAGGAACAGGATTTGGATTATTGGGCGTATGAGTACGCGTACAAAGATGGGCGGATCAACGTAAGCTCGCTGATCAACGATCTGGAGATCCCCACGATCGGCGCGCTGAACGGACCGGGGTTTCATACGGAACTGTGCCTGATGTGCGATATCTCGATCTGTACCGAAGACACGGTCATCTTCGACCTCCACTACGACATCGGTTCAGTGCCGGGCGACGGCATTCACAGTTGCTTCCAGGAACTGCTCGGGGTGAAGCGGGCAGCGTACGCATTGCTCACCGGGCAGGCGATCGACGCCAAGACCGCGCTTGAATACGGCATGGTCAACGAAATCGTTCCTCGGGAGAAGCTGATCGAACGGGCTTACGAAATCGCGGACCATATTATGACGCAGCCTCGGACGACGCGGCGTCTGACCACCCAGATCGTCCGGAGGCCATGGCGCCAGCGAATTACGAATGATCTCGATGGCGGTTTCGGCATCCAGATGTTCGGCCACCTGGCCAAGAAGAAGGCGATGCATGGCAGGAAGCACATCGGCTCAGTCGTCGACTATGTACGGCAGGGACGCAAGAACAACTTCGATGAAGAAGCCCCGCAATGATATAATTCGCTCGCGAGCCTGGAGGTGCGGGATGCGGCATTTATTGTTTGGTTTGATCGCGGCAATGACGGCAATGGCTGCCGATACCAAGTCCGCCGTGACATTCAACAAAGACATCCTCCCCATCCTCGAAAAGAATTGCCAGAGCTGCCACCGTCCCGGCGAGATCGGCCCGATGCCTCTGCTCACTTATGAGGGCACCCGGCCGTGGGCGAAATCGATCAAATCCGCCGTGGTGACCAGGAAGATGCCGCCTTGGTTCGCCGATCCCCAATACGGCCACTTTGCGAATGACCGAAGGCTGAGCGACGCGGATGTCGCGAAGATTTCGGAGTGGGTCGATGCCGGCGCGCCGGAAGGCGACGCCAAGGACAAGCCTGCGCCGGTGCAATGGACCGAAGGCTGGAACATCAAACCGGACGTGGTTATCGAAATGCCGAAGGCGTACACGGTTCCCGCGACCGGGGTGATCGAATACACGTATTTCGTGATCCCCGCGCCGTTCAAGCAAGACACTTGGGTGCTGGATGGCGAAGTCCGGCCGGGCAACCGTTCGGTGGTTCATCATGCGAGCGTCCACGTGCGGCCTCCCGGATCGCAATGGCTGAAGGATGCCAAACCCGGCGAGCCCTACGTTCCGCCGAAAACTCCGCCGGGTGAAGTGGCGAAGGATGCGCAGGGTCGTCCTGTGGACGTGAGTAATGAATGGCTGCTCGGCTACGTGCCGGGCGTGCATGGAGAATATTTCGACGTCCATCACGATCCCGTGCATCGCGCCGCGAAGCTGATTCCAGCGGGATCGGATTTGGTTTTCGAAATGCATTACACGCCGAACGGCAAGGCAGCGGCGGCGGATCTGACCAAGGTCGGGTTCGTCTTGGCGAAGCAGCCGCCGGAGCATCGGCTGTTGACGGTGCCGGTCGCGAACACGGATTTCACGATACCCCCCGGCGATCCGAACTACCCGGGTCACGCGGAGGCGGTCTTCGACAAACCCGTGGAGCTGGTGTATTCGCAGCCGCACATGCATCTGCGCGGCAAAGACATGGACATCCGCTTGGTTTATCCAACGGGCGAATCCAACACGGTGGTCAGCGTGCCGCATTTCGACTTCGGATGGCAGCTTGTCTACTACGAAGACAAACCGATCTCCGTGCCGAAAGGAACACGCATTGAGCTAAGCGCGCACTGGGACAACTCCGCTAACAATCGATATAACCCAGACCCCACCGCGACGATTCATTGGGGCGATCAAACTTTCGATGAGATGGTTTTCGCGTGGGTCGGCGTGATCGCCGATCGCAATGACACTTTGGATACGGTCATGGCGGTGCGGCGCGGGAATTCGGCGAATTCGAGTCCGAAACCGTGACGGCTCCGAGTCTTTCGCGGCGGCTTGCGCGCTCGGCGCGAGCATTGAGTTTCGATCAGCTCCCAGCGGAAGTGGTGAGCAAGGTCAAGCTCGCGTTCTTCGATCTGCTCTCCTGCGCGTACGAATCTCTCGACCTGCCGCCCAGCGTCGCGGCGATCAAGATCGCGAGCCGCAGCCAAGGATGCGCCGCGGTAATCGGCGATTCGCATCGTGCATCGCCTGGCGAGGCGGCGTTCGCGAATGCGGTGCTCGGTCATGGTCTCGTTCGCGAGGACATGCACACCGGGTCGGTCAGCCATCTCGGGGTGGTGGTTTTTCCAACGCTGCTGGCGCTGTCGCATCGCAAACGGGTAAGTGGCCGCGATTTCATCCTCGCCGCCGCGTGCGCTTACGAGATCGGGGCCGCGACCGGCCGCGCGGTGATGGATCGCGATACGGTCCGCCGGTTTCGGCCAACCGGGATTACCGGGCCCCTTGGTGCGGCGATCGGAGGATCTCTCTTGCTGGGCCTCAATGAAGATGCGGCTGCGTCGGCGCTTGGTATCGCGGCCAACAGCACGGGTGGTTTGAACGAGTGG